>WGSQ01000130.1 GCA_014871605.1 Collinsella sp.
CCGAGGAATCGCTCGCATTCATGGCATAAGGGCCGCGCATCCGTTTGGGTGCGCGGCCCTTTTCTTTTTATTGGTGCAAACTAACCTGTCCCCGTGGCACCACATGGCAGAGAGACGGCGTTTGCTCAGATAAAACTTGCCAAAATAAACCTGTCCCATTGTGGCAGGTTGGTCATAGTTATTACGTGGCGGTCGAGGTCGACCGTATAGGCCGCGCCTTGTTTGGCTAAAGTACAATCATCTGTGTTTAACTCGCCCGCAGCTGCACGGCGTGGGCGATGGCCAAAAAGGAAAACCACATGGGATTCATGTCAAAGCTGCTGTCCTTTGGATCCGATAAGGACCTTAAGCGCTACTACAAGATCGTCGACCAGATCAACGGTCTTGAGCCCCAGTTTGAGAAGATGACCGAGGAGGAACTCCGCGCCCAGACCGATAAGTTCCGCGAGCGTTACGCCAACGGCGAGTCGCTCGACGACATGCTCCCCGAGGCCTTTGCCACCGTGCGTGAGGCTTCCAAGCGCACCATGGGTATGCGCCACTTTGACGTGCAGCTCATTGGCGCCATGGCACTGCACGAGGGCCACATCGCCGAGATGAAGACCGGCGAAGGTAAGACCCTCGTCTCCACGTTGGCCGGCTATCTCAACGCTATTGCCGGCAAGGGCGTGCACGTCGTTACTGTCAATGATTACCTTGCCAAGCGCGACTCCGAGTGGATGGGCCGCATCTATAAGTACCTGGGCATGACCGTCGGTCTGCTCCAGAACAACATGCCGCTCGAGCTCAAGCGCCCGGCCTACCAGGCCGACGTCACCTACGGCACCAACTCCGAGTTCGGCTTTGATTACCTGCGCGACAACATGGTTACCCGTCCCGAGCAGCGCGTGCAGCGCGGCCACAACTACGCCATCGTCGACGAGGTTGACTCCATCCTGATCGACGAGGCGCGTACCCCGCTGATCATCTCGGGCGCCGGCACCAAGTCCGCCAGTACCTACAAGGACTTCGCGCGTGCCGTGCGTGGCCTTGAGCGCGGCGAGGACGTGTCGCACGACATGCTCACCGCCACCGAGGACGTTGAGCCCACGGGCGACTACGTCATGGACGAGGCCAAGCACACCATTGCCGCCACCGAGCGCGGCCTTAAGAAGATCGAGCGCCGCTTGGGTATCGATGACATCTATGCCGATCTCTCCGGCCAGCTGGTCAACCACCTGCAGCAGGCGCTGAAGGCCCAGTACATGTTCCACCGCGATAAGCAGTACGTGGTCACCAACGGCGAGGTCAAGATCGTCGACGAGTTCACCGGCCGCATCATGGAGGGCCGCCGCTATTCTGAGGGCCTGCACCAGGCC
The DNA here is from genome assembly GCA_014871605.1 of Collinsella sp. Taxonomy (GTDB): domain Bacteria; phylum Actinomycetota; class Coriobacteriia; order Coriobacteriales; family Coriobacteriaceae; genus Collinsella. The sequence continues at coordinate 1,359 of WGSQ01000130.1, forward strand.
ATCGAGGCCAAAGAGGGTGTGCTCGTACGCGAGGAGAACCAGACACTCGCCACTATCACCCTGCAGAACTACTTCCGTCTGTATGACAAGCTTTCCGGCATGACCGGCACGGCACTTACCGAGGATGCCGAGTTCCGCGAGATCTACAAGCTGCCTGTCGAGGTCATCCCCTCCAACAAGCCCGTGCAGCGCGTGGACCACGAGGACCTGGTGTACCGCACCATTCAGGCTAAGTACAACGCCGTCGCCGACGACGTTGAGCGTCGTCACGCCAAGGGCCAGCCGGTCCTGGTGGGCACCGTCTCCATCGAAAGCTCCGAGAAGCTGTCCGCCGCCCTTACCAAGCGCGGCATCGCACACGAGGTCCTCAACGCCAAGCACCATGAACGCGAGGCCCACATCGTGGCCCAGGCCGGACGCTACGGCGCCGTGACCATCGCCACCAACATGGCCGGTCGTGGTACCGACATCCTGCTGGGCGGCAACCCCGACGAGCTGGTGCGCGAGCGCCTTGAGTACGAGGGCCTGACCATGGAGGACGTGACGCCCGAGCAGCTCGAGCAGTTTAACGCCGAGGCCAAGGAGACCTGCAAGGCCGAGCGCGAGCGCGTGCTTGCCGCCGGCGGCCTGACCGTTATCGGCACCGAGCGCCATGAGTCCCGCCGTATCGACAACCAGCTGCGCGGCCGCTCCGGTCGTCAGGGCGATCCGGGCGAGACCCAGTTCTACCTGTCGCTCGAGGACGACCTCATGCGCCTGTTCGGCGGCGACAAGATGGACCGCGTCTCCAAGATGATGGTCACGGCCGACATGGGTGACGACATGCCCATCCAGCATAAGATCATCTCCAAGGCCGTCGAGAGCGCCCAGCACAAGGTCGAGAGCATCAACTTCTCCATGCGTAAGAGCGTCCTTGAGTACGACGACGTTATGAACAAGCAGCGCCAGGTCATCTACGCCGAGCGCAATAAGATTCTGGACGGCAAGGACCTGACCGACCACATCACCGAGGTCATGCACGATACCGTCTACCGTTGCGTGCAGGAGTTCTGCACCAAGGACAGCCACGATGGTGAGCGCGACCTGGAGGGCCTGCGCAAGTGGGTTGTGGAGCTCACCGGTCACATCGATACGCCGAAGTTCCCCGACGAGGATTTTGAGGCCCTGGCTGCCGATGTCCTGGCTTACGTAGAGAAGTGCTACAACATGAAGGCCGAGCGCTTGGGCGAGGACCTGATGCGCGAGCTCAACACCCAGGTCATGCTGCGCGTCATCGATACCCGCTGGATGAACTACCTGCAGGAGATGGACTACCTCAAGACCGGCATCGGCCTGCGCGGCTTTGGCCAGCGCGACCCGCTGGTTGAGTACAAGACCGAGGCCTACGGCGCGTTCCAGATACTCGTCGATACCATGTATGAGGATTACCTGCGCACGGTTCTGCGCATCGAGATCAAGGCTGCCCCGCGTGCCGTGGAGCACAAGGAGGAAGCTGCGCTCGAGGGTGCGCACTTCTCCGGTCCTGCCGAGGTCGATGGCGACAACGGCGATTCGGTGCTGCGCAAGCAGGCGCAGGTGCAGGCCCGCACGGCTGTCCAGGGTGGTCCGGCTGCCGTCAACAACGGTGGCAAGGTGACAACCTATCGCAAGTCCGAGAGCGACGATCCGTACGTCAACGTGGGCCGCAACGACCCGTGCCCCTGCGGTAGCGGCAAGAAGTTTAAGTACTGCCACGGCAGGAATCGTTAATGGCTGAGGCTTTAGAGGTAACGCCCGCCGAGCTGGACGCGTTCGCGGACCGGCTCGGCGAGGTCGAGTCGTATCTCCACCTGGACGAAAAGCGCACGCGCGTGACCGAGCTCGAGGCCAAAAGTGTTGCCCCTGGCTTTTGGGATGACGCCGACGCCGCCCGTGCCACCATGGAGGAGATCGCGCGTACCAAGGAAGATATCGCTGCCGTGGACACCGCGCGCGGCGAGCTTTCCGATGCCCGCGCCGCGCTGGAGCTTGCCGAGGAGATGGGGGATGACCCCGACGCCGTCGCCCTTCGCGAGGAGGCTACAGCCACGGCTGAGCGCCTGGCCCGGGCCATCGATGAGCTTGAGCTTTCGAGCTGGTTTACCGGTGAGTTCGATCACGGCGATGCCATTGTGACCATCAAGCCCGGACAGGGTGGTCTGGAGGCCCAGGACTGGACCTTCATGCTCTTTAAGATGTACATGAAGTACTGCCAGCGTCGCGGCTGGAAGGTCACCATCAACGACTGTCCCGCAGCCGAGGTCATCGGCATCGACCGCGCGACCTTTACCGTCGAGGGCAAGGACGCATTTGGCATGCTGCGCGCCGAGGCCGGCGTCCACCGCTTGGTTCGCATTAGCCCCACCGACGACAAGAAGCGCCGCCAGACCACGTTTGCCGGCGTCGAGGTCATCCCCGTGCTACCCGATGATATCGACATCGAGATCAGTCCCGATGACATCCGCGTGGACGTGTACCACGCGAGCGGCCCGGGCGGTCAGGGCGTCAACACCACCGACTCCGCCGTGCGCGTGACGCATTTCCCCAGCGGCATTGTGGTCACCTGCCAAAACGAGCGCAGCCAGATCCAGAACAAGGCCGCGTGCATGCAGATCCTCAAGGCTCGCCTGTACGAGATTGAGCTCGAGAAGCGTGCCGAGGCGCTCGATGAGATTCGCGGACCCAAGACCACGATTGGTTTTGGCAACCAGATCCGCAGCTACGTGCTCTACCCGTACCAGATGGTCAAGGACCTACGCACGGGCGTGGAGACCAGCAATGTCGAGGCCGTTCTTGACGATGGCGACCTGGACCCGTTTGTTATTGGCTACCATCGCTGGGCCACCGGCAACGCCGATGCAGAAGGCTCGGAGGTCTAAAACATCGGGCGGCTTCAAACCGATGCTAAGCCCAACGGTTGGACGGGTTTGTATCCAGAATAAACCCTGCGCAGGGGTGGTTTTTGTCCGGCGAATCGGTAGAATCGAATACAAGAAGAAGTTCAAAGCGCATCCGTTTGGGTGCGCTTTTTTGAGGGAGGCAGCATGGCATATCGTCTGGACATCAAGCGCATTCTTTCGATGAACTTTTTTCACGACCTGCCCCAGATTATGTTGGGGTGCGCTCTGGCCGCTATTGCGACCGACCTGTTTTTGATTCCCAACGGCCTTGCTGCCGGTGGCGTTACGGGCCTTGCCACCATTATCCAGGCGGTCGGTGCATCGCGCGGCCTATCGCTTCCCGTCGGTATTCAGACGATCGTGATGAACGCCTTGCTGTTGCTGGTCGTTATGCGCGAAGGTGGCATGTTCTACGTGGTGCAGACCGCGACGGGCTTTGTGCTGCTGGGCTTCTTTACCGATCTGTTCGCCCCGTTTGTAGCGCCTCTGGCGGATGCGGACCTGATGCTTCCCGCTATGTGGGGCGGCATTATTACGGGCATCGGTTACGGCATGGTGTTGCGCGCCGGCGCCAACACCGGCGGCTCGGACACGATTGGCCAAATCATCTCGCGTAACACCTCGCTGCCGGTGGGCTCGACCGTCATGGCGATCGATGTTGCCGTATGCGTGCTGTCGGCTCCGGTCTTTTCAATCGAAAACGCACTATATGCAGGCCTTTCGATGGTCATTAGCGGCTACGTGATCGATGCCGTGGTCGATGGTGGCAACAAGCGCCGTATGGTACTCATCATCTCGGACAAGTTCCCTGATATCGCTGCCGATATC
>WGSQ01000131.1 GCA_014871605.1 Collinsella sp.
ACTCTGCTTGCAGCCGGAGCGAAAGGGGGAAATCTCGGCCCCTCCCGCCCCGGCCGGACAGGTCAACTACACCGTGTGCTGCGGCAGGTCCTGCAGGGCGATGACGTCCATGCCCATGTCGTTGGCGCTGCCGTGACCCTGCTGGTCCTCGCGCACCGCCTCGATGGCGCTCACGTAGGTGTTGGCGGCAGACATCGCCGTCACGCAGGTCACGCCGCGACGCACGGCCTCGGTACGTAGCAGGTAGCCATCGCCACGCGAGCCCGGACCGTACGGCGTGTTGATGATTACCGCAATCTTGCCATCGGCGATGAGGTCGCCGATGTTGGGACGCTCGCCGTCGTGCGGGCCGCTGATCTTCTCCACGACTTCGCACGTCACGTTGCCGCCGCGCAGCACGCGCGCCGTACCCTCGGTGGAGCAGATGTCAAAGCCCAGGTAGCGCAGGATACGCGCGACCGAAAGGATATGACGCTTGTCGCGGTCGCATACGCTGATGAACACCTTGCCGCAGCTCGGATCGGGCAGCTTGTAGTCGATCGCCAGCTGCGTCTTGGCGTATGCCTCGGGATAGCTCTTGGCGATACCCATGACCTCGCCCGTCGACTTCATCTCGGGCCCCAGGATAACGTCGGCTCCCGGGAAACGACCCCAGGGCATAACGGCTTCCTTCATGCAGAACCAGTCCAGCTGACGCTCGTCGCTCGGCAGGCCCAAGCTCGCGATGGAATCGCCCGCCATGATGCGCGCCGCGCACTTGGCCAGCGGCACACCGGTGGCCTTGGAGATAAACGGGACGGTACGGCTTGCGCGCGGGTTGGCCTCGATCACGTAAACGGTCTCGCCCTTGATGGCGTACTGCACGTTGACCAGGCCGCGGACTCCCAGCGCCATCGCGATGCGGCGCGTGGTCTCGCGAAGCTTCGCCTGCAGGCTCTCGCTAAAGCTGAACGGCGGGATGCAGGTCGCAGAGTCGCCGGAGTGAATACCGGCCTCCTCGATATGCTCCAGAATGCCGCCGATGTAGACCTCTTCGCCGTCGCACAAGGCGTCGACGTCGGACTCGATCGCACCCTCCAGGAAGCGGTCCAGATACACCGGGTAGTCGGGGCTAATGCGCGCAGCCTCGGCCATGTAATCGCGCAGATGCTCGGCATCGTAGGCGATCATCATGCCGCGGCCGCCCAGCACGTAGCTCGGACGCACCAGCAGCGGGTAGCCGATGTGCGCGGCCACGGCCTCGGCCTCCTCAAACGAGGTGGCCTGGCCCGCCGGCGGATACATAATGCCCAGCTTGTCGAGCAGGGCGGCGAAGCGCTCGCGGTCCTCGGCAAAGTCGATGGCGTCGGGTTTGGTGCCCATAATGTTCACGCCACTCTCCTCGAGCATGCGCGCCAGCTTAAGCGGGGTCTGGCCGCCGAGCGTCACCACGACGCCGTCGGGACGCTCAACATCGATGACGTCCATAACGTCCTCGTAGGTGAGCGGCTCAAAGTACAAGCGGTCCGAGGTATCGTAGTCAGTCGAGACGGTCTCGGGGTTGCAGTTGACCATGATGGTCTCAAAGCCGCGGGCCGCCAGCGCGTAGCTCGCGTGCACGCAGCAGTAATCGAACTCGATACCCTGACCAATGCGGTTGGGGCCGGCGCCCAGGATCATCGCCTTGGGCTTGTCCGCCGGCGTGGTCTCGTCGGGAGCCACGCACTTCTTGGCATCCGGGCTCGTGCGGTAGATGTTCTCGTACGTCTTGTAGTGGTACTCCGTGGCGCTCGAGAACTCCGCAGCGCAGGTATCGACCGTCTTCATGCTGGGAACCACGCCCAGACCCTTGCGATAGGCGCGCACAAAGCGCTCGTCCGAGCCGGTCAGCGCGGCGATCTCGGCGTCGCTCGTGCCGTACTGCTTGAGCAGGCGCATCGCGTCGGCGTCGATATCCTCCACACGCAAGCCGCGGATGCTCTCCTGGACCTGCACCATGTCGTTGATGCGGTTGAGGTACCACGGGTCGATGCCGCAGGTGGCATGGATGCGAGCGATGTCCCAGCCACGGCGCAGGGCCTCGACCACAAAGAAGATGCGGTGCTCGGTCGGCGTGGCCACGGCTTGAGCGAGCTCGTCGTCGCTCAGCTTATCGGCACCCTCCTTGCCACCGGCGCAGATACCCTGGTGACCGTCCTCCAGCGAGCGCATGGCCTTGCCAAAGGCCTCCTCAAAGGTGCGGCCGATCGCCATGATCTCGCCCACGGCCTTCATGCGCGTGGTGAGCGTGGGGTCGGTTCCCTTGAACTTCTCGAAGGCAAAGCGCGGCACCTTGACCACACAGTAGTCGATTGTGGGCTCAAAGCAGGCGGGCGTAGCCTTGGTGATGTCGTTGACGATCTCGTCGAGCGTGTAGCCCACAGCCAGACGCGCGGCGGCCTTGGCGATGGGAAAACCCGTGGCCTTGGAAGCGAGGGCGGACGAGCGGCTCACGCGCGGGTTCATCTCGATGACGATCAGGCGGCCGGTGTTGGGGTTCACGGCAAACTGCACGTTGGAGCCACCGGTCTCGACGCCGATCTTCTCCAAGATGGCGAGCGAGGCCACACGCATGCGCTGATACTCAAGGTCGGAGAGGGTTTGCGCCGGCGCCACGGTGATGGAGTCGCCGGTATGCACACCCATGGGGTCGAGGTTCTCGATGGAGCACACGATGATGCCGTTGCCGGCGTGGTCACGCATGACCTCCATCTCATACTCTTTCCAGCCCTCGATGGACTCCTCGACCAATACCTCGTGGGCAGGTGAGAGCTCCAGGCCCTGGCTCACGATGGAGACGAGCTCCTCGTGAGTATGCGCGATGCCACCACCGGCGCCGCCGAGGGTAAAGCTCGGACGCAGCACGCAGGGATATCCCACGCGCTCGGCGATGGCCTCGGCGTCTGCCACGCTGTAGGCATAGCCCGAGCGCGCGACCTCCAGGCCAATCTCGGCCATGGCCTCGTTAAAGAGCTTGCGGTCCTCGCCGCGCTCGATAGCGGCCAGGTCGCAGCCGATCATCTCGACGCCGTATTTGTCGAGCGTACCGTCTTTCGCCAGCTCGACAGCGGCGTTCAGACCGGTCTGGCCGCCCAGCGTGGGCAGCAGCGCGTCCGGGCGCTCTTTCTTGATTACGCGCTCGATAAATTCGGCGGTGATGGGCTCGACATAGGTGCGGTCGGCAAGACCTGGGTCGGTCATGATGGTCGCCGGGTTGGAGTTGACCAGGATGACCTCAAAGCCATCCTCCTTGAGCACCTTGCAGGCCTGGGCGCCGGAGTAGTCGAACTCACAGGCCTGGCCAATAACGATGGGGCCCGAACCAATGACGAGGATACGCTTGATGTCAGTACGTTTAGGCATATTAGTTCTCCTCGGTCTCAGCGGTCTCGGACTCAGCAAAGTTCCAGCCGGCAAGGCGGTCCTTCGCGGTGTCGATGTCCAGGTAGTTCTCCTCGCCGTCCATGAGTCGCGTAAAGGCGGTAAAGAGATAGTGGGCATCGGTGGGGCCAGGCGAGGCCTCGGGGTGGTACTGGACCGAGAAGCACGGTGCGTCGAGCAGCTGGATGCCCTCGGCGGTGCCGTCGTTGAGGTTCACGTGCGTCAGGCGAATGCGACCAAAGCGCTCGTTCATCACGACCGGCGCGATTCCGCGGCGCACCCAGACGCGCAGATCTCCATCGGCCGCATGCTCGGTCTCGCCGCCGGAAAGCTCGGGGACAAGCTTGCCCAAGCTGGGGAACAGCAGGCCAAAGCCATGGTTTTGCGCGGTGATCTCCACACGGCGGCTTACCAGGTTCATAACCGGCTGGTTGCCACCGCGGTGACCGAACTTAAGCTTTTCCATCTGGGCGCCGCAGGCCAGGCTGATCATCTGGTGACCAAGACAAATACCAAAGACCGGCACCTTGCCGATCAGCTGCTGCACCTGCTCGTAGGTCTCCACCACGGCGTCGGGGTCGCCGGGGCCATTGGACAAAAAGACGCCGTCGGGATTCATGTCGAGCACCTCACTCGCGGGCGTGTCCCACGGCACGACGGTAAGGTCGCAGCCGGCGCGGACCAGCCCCTCCAGAATGCCGCGCTTCACACCGCAGTCGTAGGCGACCACGTTGTGACGGGCAGGAGCGGCAGCCGAAAGCGCAAAGTCATGCGTGGCAGGCAGGTCGGCAGCCACAAACTCATGAGGCGCGGGGCAACTTACGGTCTTGACCAGGTTCTCGCCTACCAGCGTGGGCGCTGCGGCCAGACGCTCGGCAAGCTCGTCGACGTCGAAGATCTCGGTCGAGATAATGCCCATCTTGGAACCATTGTCGCGCAGGTGGCGTACCAGAGCGCGGGTGTCGACGCCCTCGATAGCGACGATGCCGTGGGCGCGCAGATACTCCGGCACGCTGACGGCCGAGCGCCAGTTAGAAGGCGTGGCGCACATGTCGCGAACGATCATGCCGCGCATAGCCGGAGCGCTCGCAGGGCGCACGGCGTCGCCGGGGAAGGCCGACTGGACGTCGGTCTCGTCGATACCGTAGTTGCCAATCTGCGGATAGGTCATGGTTACGATTTGGCCGGCATAACTCGGGTCGGTCATGACCTCAAAGTAGCCCTCGAGTGAGGTGTTGAAGCAGACTTCGCCGGTCGCGGTGCCCTCGGCGCCGCATGCACGTCCATAAAAAATGGTCCCATCCTCAAGATACAGGATGCAGGGACCGCAGGTGCCCTTGCTGGTTTTGGCCAGCATACGCTGGCAAAGCTCGCTGGGCGCGAAGGTGCGGGCGGCAGCGCCCGCGGTATGGTTGTTCGCCATAATTCTCCTTCCCGGTCTCACAGGACCGGCTTAAAGGTGTGTAGTTAGGCCTCGCGGTATTGTAACCGCAAGCATGCCTCATGGCGTTAATTTCATCGAAATGTTTACGAAATGATAATTATGACTTTCTATGCATAATGATTTCTCTGGGACGGGGATTAAAAAAGGCTCTGTTAGACCAGGATTGACATACATGTGTCCCCACGGTGCCATATCGTTGACCCCATAGACCGCGATGATGGGGGCAGCATGAACGC
>WGSQ01000132.1 GCA_014871605.1 Collinsella sp.
GGACTGTAGAGCAGGAAACCTAAGCCGGTGTCCCCACTCTCCCGGGGCCGAACGCCCTAGTTGTTGAGCATGCGGTCGAAGCTTCCCGAGTCGCCATCCCGATAGTCTGCGGTCATCAGAATCTCCTGCGGAATGCGCCCGCCCTCGCGCAGCACGTTGCGGAACTGCACGCGCGTAACCATGGGCAGATCCTTGATCGTCGCTGCCAGGTTCTGCGGCACACCCTGGTTGGCAGCCGCGGGCTCGCACTCTCCGCCGGCCTTCACGCGACGCTTATGCTCAGCGAGCATGGCGCGGTACATGCCGGCATGCAGGCGAATCTCAACCACATTGGCATTGCGAGCCTGCTCGACGATGCGCGCGCCCTCGCGATCGATATCGCCCACGTAGTAGACGTAGTTAAAGCGATAGCCAATCTCGGCCAGATAATCATCCAGTGCGTGCGAGACGCTCGCTTTGCAGCCGCCGCCAAAAATCACGCCGCCCACCTTGATGCCAAAGAGCTTGGCGTGCTTGCGGCCACGCAGCAGCTTGACGATCTCGTCGTAGGTGTCCAGGTTCTCGACCATAATGAACGGCTTGTCGGCTCCCAGCGTAAAGAAGCCCGTAAAGTGCACGGGGCGATTGGGGGCGACCTTGATCGCCTGCATGCTGATGCCCTTTTCGGTCATACGCCTGATCAGGCGCTCACCGTGCTTGCCGTCAAAAGCCTTCTCGTCGTTAAAGATCTGGTAGGCACGCTGGCGGCGCGAGGCAACCGGCGTATCGGCACCTCGGTTCTGCTCGATCCAAGCCTGGATGATTGCGATTTCCTCGGCAATCTTGCGGTTGGACATCTCGTTGTGCTGAGTGCGCTGCGGAGCCTTTTTGCCGTCCTTGCCCTCGACCTTTACGATCTGTGTCTGCTGCTCCTTGATCTTGGAGAGCGCCATAGGCGTGGGGACAACCTTGAGCAGCTGCCTGCCTAAAACGCGGGCAAGGGCAAACGCCGAGACCTCGCCGTGGGCGGCCGACTCGGGCTGCCGGGCAGCAGTATCTACTGCGGCAGACTCCGGCTTCTTCTGAGACTTGCGCTTAGAATCGCCTTGAGAATTGCGCTCGCGCTTCGGCATAGACGCCTGCTTCTGCGGACGATCGGACTTGCTCTCCTTCGCTGACTGGCGCTTAGGCTGCCCCGAAGAAACCTCGGCCTTCGCATCCTCGTTCTGCGGCGTGGTCTTCTCGGTTGCAGTCTCGGCATGGGAACTGCGGCCTCCACGATGGCGACGGCGGCGAGGCTTGCTCGACGCGCTCTGCTCCGTCTGCTCATCAGTAGGCTGCTGGCCCTTGGCCTCGGCATCAACCTCAAGCTGCGGCTCAACAGGCTTTTGCTCGCGAGCCACCGGCTCAACGGCCTTCTCGTCCTGGGTGGTCGAAACCGACTCGCCCTTCTCCTGACGCTTTACGGGATACGCACGTCCCGCAAAACCGCGGCCGGGACGACACGAACCCGGAGCCTTCTTGGCAGACTCCTCAACATCGTCTGCAACCTCAGAAGACTCTTCAACCTCACGCGCGGCATCCTGCTGTGCAGTCTTAAAGTGAGCACCGCGACGACGCTTGGGCTCTTGGGCCTCCACGGGCTTTTGCTCCTTCGTGGGCTTCTGCGACTCGGCAGCAACCTCGGTCTCAACAGCCTCGGCATCCGTCTCGCCCTTTCGAGCAACGGCGCGACGGAAGCGCTCCTGCTGGGCGCGGCGCTGTGCATCGCGCTTGCCGCCCCCGCCAAAATCGCCGCGTCCTGCCTTGGCCGTAAAGGCACGCACGACGTTCTCATCGAGCAACTCATCGGTATCGACATGCTCACGCGGAGCAGCTTCTTCCACAGCAGGCACGTCAGCGGAATCCTCGACGACAAAATCCTCGACGGACTCGGCAGGCTGCTCCTGGGCATCGCGGATCTCGGCATTGATGGTATAGAACGCCGGGCGCCCGTTAATGCCGCTACCCTCGATCTTGGTCACGATATTTGCCGCGATAAGCTCATCGCGCATCGCCTTGGTGTCACATTCCTTATCGACGGAGCGGAAAATTTGCGCCAGCGCGCTCGACTTGATCTTGAGCGCCTTGCGGCAAAGCAGGTCGTAGGCAACCAGCTTGGCACGCTCAGCAGAAAGCGATGTCTGGCTGCTCAGACGCTCAGCCAGGGCATCGACATTATTTTGGTTATCGGAATATACCGTCTTGGCCACGGGGCCCCTTTCATATGTACACATATACGTTTATATGGTACAACGCGCGCCCTTATCCATGCAAAACATCTGCGAGAACACTCGAGCACACTCGAGCGTCACCCACTTTTGCATGAAAAAAGACCGAGCCCGCGAAGTCGCGGACCCGGTCTTTCCGAGTCAAATGGATGGGAGATTCAACCCGTCCGACCGACTAGGCCTTGGCGGCCTCGGCGTCAGCGGGAGCCTCGGCGGCAGCGGCGCGACCGTACTCGGCCTTGCCCATCTCGGACCACTCGGGCTCCTCATCAGGCATGGAGCCAGCCTCCTTGCCGAAGAACTCCTTGAGGCAGTTGACGGCGACGATGAGGCCCAGGACCATCAGCAGGACGGCAAAGACGAGCTGCAGGCCCTTGGTGGCGGCGACGGAGACGGCGGCCGTGGTGGCGGTAGCCGGGATGGTGCCGAAGAAGCCGTAAGCCTGGACGGCGGCCATGCAGCCCATGGCGCTCTGGACCAGCGAGGTGAAGGTGCAGCAGAGCAGGAAGGCGACGGGCACGTAGAGCATCCAACCCTTGCGGCCGGTGCACTTGCAGAACACGGCGAGGGTGATCATGGTCATGCCGCCGAGCAGCTGGTTGGAAGCACCAAAGAGCGGCCAGATGTTGGCATAGCCACCAAAAGCGAGGGCGAGACCGGGAAGCAGGGTGACGACCGTGGCGAACCAGGGGTTGCCGAGGACCTTCATGTAGCCGGCCTTGGACTCGATGGCCAGGGCGTCGTTGGTCTGGGCAAAGAACTCGGAGAACGAGGTGCGGGCGATGCGGGCGACGGCGTCGAGCGAGGTCAGGGCCAGAGCGGAGACGTTCATGGTCATGAAGACGGTAGCGAGCGTGCCGTCAACACCGAAGGCCTGCATACCGCGGGAGATGCCAGCGGCGAAGATCTGGAACGGGGTGGAAGCGACACCGGCGTTGAGGGCGCCGGTACCGGCGGTGTTCATATCAGAGAACATGATGCCGGCAACGATGATGGCAAGGATGCCGACGAAGGACTCGACGATCATTGCGCCGTAACCGACCTTGACGGCGTCCTGCTCCTTCTCGACCTGCTTGGAAGAGGTGCCGGAAGAAACGAGGCTGTGGAAACCGGAGAGAGCACCGCAAGCGACGGAGACGAACAGGACCGGGAACATCATGCCGGAGGCAGTGGAGAAGCCGGTGAAGACCGGAGCGGTGATAGTGGCCTGACCGTTGACGCCCAGGACGACGATGCCGAGGACAGCGCAGACGATCATGACGATCATCATGATGGAAGTGAGGTAGTCACGCGGGGTCTTGAGCATCTGGATGGGCATAGCGCCAGCGAAGACCAGGTAGACCATGACGACGGCGAACCACTGGAACTTATCCAGGTAGACCGGAAACTGCATACCGACGGCGAACATGAGAACCATGAGGACCACGCCGGTGACGAACTCGGCAGCGCCGGTGAGGTTGAACTTCTTCTGGGCCCAACCAAAGGCGATAGCGACGAAGGTGAACAGGATGGAGATGGTACCAGCGCAGCCGGCGGCATAGGACTTGGTGAAGTCGATGGCACCGGTAGCAGCACCAGAAGCGTCAACGGCCGGGGTGAACATGAACGTCTTGCAGACCATGTCGGTAAAGGCGGCGATGACGATGATGCAGAACAGCCAGCAGAACAGCAGGAACAGGCGACGGCCGGTCTTGCCGATATACTTCTCGATGAGCTGAGCGAGCGACTTGCCGTTGTTCTTCATCGAAGCGTACAGGGCACCAAAGTCGTGGACGGCGCCAAAGAAGATGCCGCCGACGAGGACCCAGAGCACGACGGGCAGCCAGCCAAAGGCCATGGCGACGATCGTACCCGTGACAGGGCCAGCACCGCAGATCGAGCTGAACTGGTGCGAAAACGCAGTGAAGGCGGAGACGGGCGAGAAGCTGTTGCCGTCCTTCATGCGCTTGGCCGGCGTGAGGGCCTCTTTGTCAACGCCCCACTTGTTGGCCAGCCAGCGGCCGTAGCCCAGATAGCCGCAGGCGAGCACCGCCGCGGCCACAACCATGAGCAAAACTCCGTTCATTACATTTCCTCCTCTAAAAAGAACTTCCTAGACATAAAAAATGAGGACCGTCGGTTGCGCTCGACGGCCCTCATCTTCATCAGCCGCCCGTTATCGTACGGGCTAGCTGTATGTGCTAACCCGCATCAGATAATTACTACGCTGATAATGTTTAGCTGATGCGTGAACATGTCTAAGAAATCCTCTTCAATCATGATGCGAACGATCCGTGCGTGTTCACATCCCCCAGTGGTTGAAAAGGAGTATGAAACTTTAGTTACCTAAAGTCAACGCAAATTTGTAATGAATTTTCAACTTTTTTGGATTTCTCGGTATAAAACGCCACTGACCTCGGACTTTACCCAGCGACAGTTTTTGCATGAGAGATGTCCCTCGGGAGCGGGCGGGCGTATACAAGGTTTCCTGCTCTACAGTCCTGCTCGCACGGAGAGCACATTAAGTGCTCTCCGGCTCGTGCGGAACTCGCGATAAACCTTGTATACGCCCGCCCGCTCCCGAGGGGCTCCCATCCCAAATGCGGAGCAAAGCTCCGCACACCAACTTTTTCTTTCAGCTAAAGAACGCTGGAAATTCGACGCTGGCTTGTTAACCTTGCTGGACGTTGTCGACGCCAAACCAGCTCAGAAGCTATATCGATACAGAAAGGTCCCCGGACGGAGGGGCCGGATATAAGGTTTATCGCGAGTTCCGCACGCAAAGAAGGCCACTTAATGTGGCCTTCGTCTTGCGCAG
>WGSQ01000133.1 GCA_014871605.1 Collinsella sp.
ACATGGAGCCGGGCGCCACACGGCTCCCGTCAACAATCTGTCACTGAAGAGCCAGCGCTACAACGCGAAGCTGCTCAAGGGCGTTCCCGACGGCCAGAACCCGCTGGGGCCCGTGAACCGGATGCGCTACTTCATGCAGTGCTTCCTGAGGTCTCATCCCGGCTCCAACCGGGACGACATGCGGGGCTGTGGCTATGAGTCCGCCCGAGGACAAGCTTGAGAAGGTCGCGATGGTGCTCGATCGGGCAATGCGATACCCGAAAACGCTCAGGTTCAGGCAGTTCTATGCAAGAAAGCCCAGTTCAGATGAGTTCGACGAGCAATATTTATCAACACAGTGCAAGGGGGGATTATATTTGTATTTCATCCGTGTTGAGCTTCACACGGTGCGCGACTCATCGCAAACTGGCGGGCGCAGCGGAAAGAAAACCGACTGCAGACGAACGATCGATATCGGGAGCAAATAGCCACCGGATGCTTTTCGGTCTCCTACGCGTCGACCTCCGCGATTTCTTCTGCGTCTCGCCAAGTTGAAAGGAGCGATGTCGAAAACTCCTTTTCGGTTAGCGTCAAGACATCCTTCACGCAAAAACCTTTCAATTTGTCAGGAAGCCCAAAACGCGCTTTTTTCCTAATCGAGCTGGCAACCCGCTTCAACGCGGTCTTGTTCTTGTCCTCGTTGTATACCAAAACAAAGACGCAGTGCTCGCGAAACCATCTCGTCCTCTTTCCCCACAGGTCCGAGCAGATCAAAACGCTGTCCTTGCACTTCTCGATGAGGGCGTCCCTTTGGCCAAGATTGATACCAAGCTCTTCGTCATCCTTGGGATTGAGCCTCTTCCCCAGCGTCTCCTTCAGACTGCCGTTTTTAAATTCGACTAGATATAACGTTTCCCGATCGCAATACAGCGCATCGGCGGAGCGCGGGAGTTGCATCCACCTATTGACCTTCTTGCAGTAGCATTCTTTAACAGAGTCAAAATTGACAACAGGCAAATCGTCATCCACAAGAGAGACGCTCCCGTCTCTGGATGTTTTGGAGATGGTCGACGTGCAGTCCCTTAGGATACAGGTCCTGCAACGGGAGCAACCATCGCTGCCATCTGGCACCACGGGAGAGTTCGGATGAGGGCAGGAGGCGCACAGGTCGCTACTCAAGGCCGTACTCCTCCCTCTCAAGCGTATCAAAAGGAGCCGCCAGCTTCTCGTAGGCGACCTCAGTCGAGCCGGTTATTTCGGCAAAGCGAGAGCGTCCATCAGCGCAGGTCTCCGCAAGATAATATGAGCACAATCCATCAACAGCGTGCTTCTTAGAATACACTTCGATCGCATTCAAGAAATATGGACTATGGGTGCTCATTAAGACGTGCATCCCGAGCTCTTTCTGGAGCAGCACGATTATCTCGGCGAAGGCCAGCTGCCATGCAGGATGAAGATGAATCTCGGGTTCATCGAGGATAATAGTCCCTCCGGCATCTAGCGCGCCGGACTTCAAGAGCACCTTCATGATGGCGAACGTCTTCAAGCCAGCAGAAAGGTTCCCAGGCTCCAACCCCCGAGCGAAGCCCTCTTCGAGATACGTAAGGTGACCGCGACTTTCGCTCCTCTCGAAATACCCCGGACATAAGGAGGAGACCTTGTCCATGAGAACCTTCAGGTGCCGCTCCTTCGCGATCTCGTCGAACAGCGAGGACTCGCTGTCATCGTTACGGATGGTCGCCTGAATCAAATCTTGCCGCAGCTCCTCCTGGTGTCCAAGGAGGGGCCTGAACCGAAAAGCGGGGCCGTAGGGCCCTCCGAGAGAATCGATCAGGAACGGGTCGTCCAGATAATGCGCCCTGAATCGCAAAACCCTCCTATCGTGCACCTCCGCCACCTCGTCACCTGCAACCGAGAAAACCGTAGATGCGTCCTTTATCTGGAGTTCGACCTTCCCGGGCTCTTCGCCGAAAACCGAATTGATCTGGCCGTTGAACTCGCTTTGGAACCTGTTTGTCGCAATCGCACGAAATACCTCATCATCGGAGATATCCATGATCTCGATAATCTGATCGGCAACTCCTGCTACGCCATTCGTGAAATCGGATTCGATCTCACGGGAGATCTCCTCCCCGTAATACTCCTTTATCTCATCAATAAGCTCGTCCCTCGTGCACTCGCCCGAAAAAACCCTGTCGATGAAACCATTCATTCTTCCAGCAGTTCGCCTGTGGCGAGACGTGGAGTCGAGAGGGCCTCCCACATATGCCTTCCTGATGGCGCGTTCAACACTATTGCGCCTCATGCGGTCGATTTTGTTCTCCGAATCGGACATGCTGTTGAAGGCCGCATAAAGCGCTTTTCCAACCGTGCTTTTCCCCGTCCCGTTCTCCCCGGCGATCACGGCAATGCCATTAATCTCGATATCGGCCTCAGCGACCCTGCCGATGTTTTTCACCTTGATTTTCAATGCATATCACCAGCTCTAAACTCGCGAGACTCAATAGCTCGATTATCGCACAGGGAGATCGACTTCTCGAGGACTCCCTAAATGGAACGCGCGGGGAGGACATGGCTCGCCGCCGTCCGCTTTGCGTTCGCGCGGGGAAGGGTGACGACCAGGGGCCTCTCCGGGCTCATCAAGAGGAGCGCCGGATTCTCCTCGTCCATTTGAACTGTATCGTATTCAAGGACACTTGACTTAGAGGAATGGCGTTGAGCGGCGATAATCGTTTCAGCGCCAAAAAGAAAGGAGTGTCAGTCATGGCAGACGGGCCCTCCCACACAGCGGGGTACCGCGCCGAGGCCGCAGACTTCGCCGCCGCGTCGGGGAAGCCCATCGCCCAAGTGGCAGCCGACCTCGGCATCAACGAGAAGACCCTGGGAAGATGGGTGACGGTCAGGAAGAAGGAGCTGACCAACCACCCGGTCGCGGCGGCCGCAAGTGCATGCGCGAGCTCGAGTCCGAGAACGAGCTCCTAAAAGGCCCCGACCTCACATTGGAGGCCGGGGCCCGTAGATTTTGGAATATGCCTAGAAATCTACCGCGGTTGAGTGCTACTCGGCGTCGGCGAAGCCGTTGGGGTTATGGCTCTGCCAATTCCAGCTGTCGCGGCACATGTCCGCGATGTCGTACTGGGCCTTCCAGCCCATCATGCGCTCGGCCTTGGAGGCATCGCACCAGTTGGCAGCGATGTCGCCGGCGCGGCGCTCGCGGATCACGTAGGGCAGCTCCTTGCCACAAGCCTTGGAGAAGGCGGCGACGACCTCGAGTACCGAGGTGCCGGTGCCGGTGCCCAGGTTAAAGATCTCGACGCCGGTCTTGCCGTTCATCCAATTAAGGGCGGCAACGTGACCAGAGGCCAGATCGCACACGTGGATGTAGTCGCGCACGCCGGTGCCGTCGGGGGTGGGGTAGTCGTTGCCAAAGACCTGAACGGCCTCGAGCTTGCCCACGGCAACCTGGGCGACATAGGGCACCAGGTTGTTGGGGATGCCCTTGGGGTCCTCGCCGATCAGGCCCGACGGGTGAGCGCCAATGGGGTTGAAGTAACGGAGCAGCACGACGTCCCACTCGGGGTCGGCGGTGTGGACGTCCATAAGGATCTGCTCGATCATCCACTTGGTCCAACCATAGGGGTTGGTCGCGGGCTTCTTAGGATCCTCCTCGGTGACGGGCGGGTTGTCCGGGTCGCCGTAGACGGTCGAGGAGCTCGAGAAGATGATGGACTTGCAGCCATGGTTGCGCATGACGTCGATGAGCACCAGGGTGTTCTCGATGTTGTTGTGGTAGTACTCGACGGGCTTGCTCACCGACTCGCCGACGGCCTTAAAGCCGGCAAAGTGGATGACGCGGTCGATCTGATGGGTATCGAAGATCTTGTTCATCGCATCGCGGTCGAGCACGTTGGCCTCGTAGAAGGTGAGGTTCTTGGCGGCCTCGTCGCCCACGATGGTCTTGACGCGGTCGACGGCGACGGCGCTGGAGTTGGAGAGATCATCGACGATGACGACCTGGTAGCCACCCTCGAGCAGCTGAACGACGGTGTGCGAGCCGATAAAGCCGGCGCCACCGGTAACGAGGACGCAGGTGTCTTTGGGGTCGAGTGCTTTGGACATGTAGTCTCCTATCGAATCAGGAACACTTCTTCAGGGGAGTATAGCGCAGGCAGGGACGCCCAAATCGTGCGCTGTAGGAAAAGCGGAGGATTGTGCCAACGTACTCATAGAAGAGCTTGCGTACGCATAACCTGATCTTTGACATTTGCTTACGAGCCGCTGACCTTGTAGTTTCCTGCCGTTCGTGGAAATCGTTGGGACGCGCCATATGTACGCTAATATGTATGAGTTGAGCGACATATAAATAAACATGTAACGGAGTACATATGTCACCAAACAGCGATTCCATCCTTTCCCAGGAGCTCTCGCGCCGCACTGCCCTCAAGGCCCTGTTCGGCGCCGCTTCTGCGGCAGTTCTTTTTGGCCTGCCCGCTCGCGCCCATGCGGCGGAGGCTTCCAAAGAAACCACCGATAAACTGAATGCCGCCCAGGCCCAGCTCGACGAGGTTCAGGCCCAGCTCGACAGCATCGCAAATGAGTATGCGGCGCTGGCCAACAAGAATGCCCAGACCCTCAACGACATCGAGAATGTCCAGGGCAAGATTGACGACACGCAGGCCCAGATCGATGAAAAGAAGGCCGAGCTCAAGAAGAAGCGCAACGACCTTTCCGATCGCGTGGCCGCCAGCTACAAGTCCGGCGGCACGAACATCCTGTCGCTGCTGCTGGCCTCTGGCTCGTTTGAGGAACTCGTCGCCAACGCGCATTACGTTGAGAAGATCAACAAGAGCGACCGCGACGCCATCGAGGACATTCAGACCATCCAGGAAGAGCTCGATGCGCAAAAGACCGAGCTCGAGTCGCAGAAGGCCGACTTAGAGAAGCTCAAGGACCAGCAGACTGCCCAGATGCAGGACATGCAGGCCAAGCAGCA
>WGSQ01000134.1 GCA_014871605.1 Collinsella sp.
AGGTGTTTGAGGTCATGGTGCCCAACAGCCGCTTTAGCCAGGGCAATATGGCGCGCCTGGCCACGGTGCTCACCACCAACCCGGGCGGCGACCGCGTGGAGATCTTTATTGAGCAAGTCGACGGGCGCGTGCTGCGCGCTGAGGTGCCGGCCAAGGTCAATGCACGCTCGATTCCGCTGCTGGCCGAGGCCAAGGCCATTGTGGGTAACCAGGGCCGCGTGACGGTGATCTAAGCTACCCCGGGTGAGATTGGAGGAAGTGATGGCGCAGGGGACGTTTGTGCAGGCGCTCCGGAAAGAGGCGGCGCTGAGCGGCACCTTTATGAAGGGCCGCTCGCTCATGCTCAACGGCGCCGTGCTGTCGATCGAGGACAGCGGCTCGCGCTTCTCCAAAAACGTGACGGTTGAGGGCTCAGTGCGCGGCTCGCGCGGTGACCTGTACAAGACGCACGTGGCGCTCGACATGGACGAGCACGAGGTGATCGACTACGACTGCGATTGCCCCGCTGCCTATCGCTACCCCGGCATGTGCAAGCACGCCATCGCCACGGCGCTGGCGTACCTGGATGCCAGCGGCATTGAGCCCGTCGAGGGGCTGCGCACGCCGGTCCGCACGTTTACGGCGGCGCCCAAGCAAGCCGCGCGTCCCTCGTCCGCCGCACCAGCGGTCAACCCTAACTTTCCCTTCCCGGCGCCCGTCCCCACGAGCCCGAGCCTCATGAAGGCGCTCTCCGATCTTTCGGACGCGCGCATGGATGAGTTGGCGGGCATGCGCCGCAAGCTCGCCGGCACTGTCGACCCCGATGCCCCCAAGGCGGTGTTGGAGCCCTCGCTGGTGCCGTACTACAATCCGCTGTTTGCCGACCGCTTTAGCTGGGCGCTCGAGCTTCGCATCCGCTGCGGCTCGGTGTCCTACGTGGTCAAGGACATCGACGGCATGGCCGCCGCTTACGTGCGCGGCGGCACGTTCTCGTACGGCAAAAAGCTTACATTCCTCCATGCGCCCGAGGCCTTCGACGAGGTTTCGGTGCGCCTACTCGACCTTGTTGTGGCAACGGTTGTGTATCTGAGCGACATCACAAGTTCGCGTTCGGCGTCGTACGATTTTGCACGCAGTGGCTTTGTCGCCGAGCGCCAGCTGCCGCTGTCCGAGCATGACATCGTATACATGCTGGACTTGCTGCGTGGCCGGACCATTTCCTTTGAGCCCGCCTGGTCGCGGGGAACGACGACGCATCGTTCCTACGAGGTTGCGGTTGAGTTATCGCCGGTGGGGGAGGACGAGGCCTCGGCGAAACAGCCGCCGCTCCTTGCCGCCAAGATCGCGCCGGCGGCCGGTGGCAGCTACGACCTGCGCCTGCCGGCCGATACGTACTGCTTTGTCGCAGGCGACGCAGCCTATCTGGTCGACACGCACCGCGCGCGCCGCGCCGATGCAGCGTTTGCCCAGCATGCCGCACCGTTTCTGTCGCGTCTGCTGCCTTGTCGCACGCCGGTCCATATCGCCGCCGAACAGGTGGGCGAATTCTGCCGCATGGCACTGCCCGTGCTGCGCGAATACACTGGCCTCACCGCTCCCGCCGTGCTCGACACCGTGGCGCCCGAGCCGAGCTTTGCCATGGCAATCGGTGTCGATGACGGGCTTGTGACCTGCAAGATTACGGTTTCCTACGGCGACTGGTCGGCAGATCTCTTTAGCCTGGGCGCTCCGGGCAGCCCCTTCGAAGAGCAGCGCCCGGGCGTGCCGCCGCGCGACGAGATGGCAGAGTTTCGCGTTATGGATACGGCGGCCCTGTATTTCGACTTTTACGAGGGCGGTCTGGCGTTTGAGGAACGCGATGACGAGAGCTTGTTCTGCCTGCTGACCGAGGGCCTGTCTGCCCTGTCCGAGCTGGGCGAGGTCATGCTCAGTGACCGCCTGCGCCAGATCTCGGTCCGCCCTGCGCCCAAGCTTTCGGTGCGCGCGACCGTCAAGAGTAACCTGCTCGATGTCGAACTGGGCGCGAGCGGCCTTTCGGCGGCAGACCTTGCCATCTACCTTGACTCCTACAAGCGTCACCAGACGTTTGCGCGTCTCACGTCGGGCGACATCATTCGCCTGGACGAGGGTGCCCGCGCCGCGTTTGGTCTTGCCGAGGACCTGGGGGTCGATGCTGTCGACCTGCTCGACGGCGTGTCGCTTCCCGCGTCGAGTACCCTGTTTGTCGACAGCATGCTTGCGCGCACGCCCGAGCTCGAAGCCGATCGCGACGCTGCGTTCCGTCGCACCGTCGAGCGCTTGGATACGCTCGGCAAGATGGACTTTACGGTGCCGGTCTCGCTCAAGGCCACACTGCGCGGCTATCAGGTCGACGGCTACCAGTGGCTCGGCTCGCTCGAGCACCTGGGCCTCGGCGGTATCTTGGCCGACGATATGGGCTTGGGCAAAACACTGCAGATGATCGCGCATATCCTGGCGCGCGTGGAGGCGGGGGATGCCAAGCCCACGCTCGTGGTGTGCCCTGCGTCGCTCGTGTATAACTGGACCGCCGAGCTGGAGCGCTTTGCGCCTTCGCTCGACGTGTGCGCTATCGTGGGCGCCAAGGCGCAGCGCCGCGTGCAGATAGCCGGCGCTGACGAGCATAACGTGGTCATAACGTCGTATGACCTCATGCGGCGCGATATCGACGAGTATGCCGAGCAGGACTTTGCCCGTGTGGTGCTCGACGAGGCCCAGTACATTAAAAACCCGCTCACGCAGGTGGCGCACGCCGCCAAGCGTCTGCCTGCCGGCGTGCGCTTTGCCCTGACGGGCACGCCCATCGAAAACCGCTTGTCCGAGCTCTGGAGCATCTTCGACTTTTTGATGCCGGGCCTGCTTGGCACGCGCGAGTCGTTTGCCAAGCGCTTCGAAAGCCCGGTCGAGCACGCCGAGGGTGACAGCGCCGCTCGCTTGCAAGCGCTCGTGTCGCCGTTTGTGCTGCGCCGCGTTAAGGAAGACGTGGTGGCCGACCTGCCCGAGAAGATCGAAGACACCGTCATGGCACAGCTCACCGGCGAGCAGCGCAAGCTCTACCTGGCCAACCAAGACCGTATCGCCCAGCAGGTGCAGCATCGCGAGGCATCCGAGTTTAAGAAAGACAAGCTCAAGGTGCTCGCCGAGCTCACCAAGCTGCGCCAGATCTGCTGCGACCCGCATCTACACTACGAGGACTACAAGGCAGGGAGCGCCAAGCTCGACGCTTGCATGGAGCTCGTGCACGGGGCGCTCGACGGCGGGCACCACATTCTGCTGTTCAGCCAGTTCACGGGCATGCTCGATATCATTGGCAAGCGCCTGGCCAAGGAGGACATCGGCTTTCTTAAGCTCACGGGCGCTTCGTCCAAGGAGAGCCGCGCCAAGATGGTCGCGCAGTTCCAGGCGGGCGAGGTGCCGGTGTTTCTGATCTCGCTCAAGGCGGGCGGCGTGGGCCTCAACCTGACGGCGGCCGACGTGGTCATCCACTACGACCCGTGGTGGAACGTGGCCGCGCAGGACCAGGCGACCGACCGCGCGCACCGTATTGGCCAGCAACATACCGTGACCGTGTACAAACTCATCGCCAAGGACACGATCGAGGAGCGCATCATGCAGATGCAGGAGTCCAAACGCGACCTGGTCAACAGCGTGCTTGGCGGCGACGGCATCTCCTCGGCACTGTTTACCCGCGAGGATGTTCTGGCGCTGCTCGGCGGCGACGGACGCTAGCCGCGCGCGGGGTGGGACTGCTGGAGTGGGCAGGACGGTCGACGCATTTTGGCCCGACCGCTTGCCTGATCCGTTATGTGTTCATTTGCAATGCCGTGGATGGTTTGTCTGCCTTTGGGCATAAGAACCATCGAGAACATTGGCACATCAGCAAAGGAGAACATCATGGCGAAATTCTTTAAGGACCCCGACGGTAAGCTCATCGCTGCCCTTGGCGACGACGTTGCGACCCCTGCCGGTTGCACGGAACTGACCGCAAACACTGAGGACGCGGCGCACGAGAAGCACGTGCCTGTTGTCGAGACCGAGCGCGACGGTCACGTGATTCGTGCACGCGTTGGCTCGGTCGAGCACCCCAGCCTGCCCGAACACTACATTGAGTGGATTGCGCTTGAGGCCGAGGGCCGCTTAGAGGTTCATTACCTTGAGCCCGGCATGAAACCCGCGACGTTTTTCGCGGGCGGCTCCAAGACCGGTACCGTCTATGCCTACTGCAACCTGCACGGGCTGTGGTCCGCGACATTCTAGGAGCGCGCCCCCGCTCGGGGTATCATAGCTAGCATATGCACATGCAAGCGCCGGCTGCATTATGCGGCCGGCGCTTTTACTACGATTTCGATGGTTTACGACGGAAAGGGCTGGGCCATGAAGCTCGCGCTTGCACAGATCGATATGCGCCTGGGTGATATTGAGGGCATTTGCGGCCGCATCGAGGACCAGGCTCGTCTGGCCCACGTGCGCGGAGCGCGCGTGCTGTGCGTTCCGGCTCCGCTCTTTATGGGCGCCATGCCCGGTGGCCTGGTGGGCGCTGCCGACTTTGAGCACGACGTGCTTGCCGGTTTGACTGGTGTCGCCGAGCGTATCCAGGAGCTTGACATGATCTGCATCGTGCCCGCGGCGGTTTCGTTTGAGGGCCAGCCGCTGCTCGACTACATGATGCTCAAGGACGGTCATGTGGTGCCGGCGCGTTCGAGCATTGCCCTGCAGCGTGGCGAGAACAACGACACACGTTGGGCGCCGCCGGTGTTCGACGTGGACGGCGTGCGCATCGCCGTGATTTTTGACTTGGACCGCGAACTCGAGATGCTGCCGACCGGTGTTGACCTCATTGCGTATTTCCAATTCAACGCGTTTGACATGACCGACCGCGAGACTGCCGCCATTGCTGCCGTTCGCAGTGGCGCCTACCGCAAGATCGCATCCAAGCGCAG
>WGSQ01000135.1 GCA_014871605.1 Collinsella sp.
TTGGAAGACGTCACGTACGGATAGGTGCCGTGGTCGATGTCGAGCAGCGTCGCCTGGGCGCCCTCAAACAGCAGGTTCTTGCCCTCATCGATCATGTTGTTGAGCAGCAGGCTCGTCTCGGTGATGTAGGGACGCAGGCGCTCGGCCATCGGCAGGTACTCGTCGCAAATCTGGTCCACGGTGTAGGTGGGCAGGTTGTAGATGAGCTCGAGCTCGGGGTTCACGCGGGCGAGAGCGGTCTCCAGCTTGTCGCGGAACAGCGCCTCGTCCAGCATGTCCTGCATGCGCAGGCCGATGCGAGCCATCTTGTCCTGATAGCACGGACCGATGCCGCGCTTGGTGGTACCGATGTTCTTCTTGCCGAGCTTCTGCTCAAAGGCGCCATCCAGATCGATGTGGTACGGCATGATGACATGCGCGTTGCCGCTAATCTTGAGATTCTTGGTGGTGATGCCGTCGGCCTCGAACATGTCGATCTCCTCAAGGACAACCTTGGGGTTGACGACGCAGCCGTTACCGATCACCGACACGTGGTCGGAATACATGATGCCGGAGGGCACCTGGTGCAGGCCGTACTTCTTGCCGTTGACGACGATGGTGTGACCGGCGTTGTTGCCGCCCGAGTAGCGCACGACGGCATCGAAGTCGCCGGCGACCAGGTCGCAAATCTTACCCTTGCCCTCATCGCCCCACTGGGCACCGACCAAAACGGTTGACGGCATGTTTACTCCTTACATTCATGGACTGTCTACGCGCCACGCCGGCACGCAGAAGCACAAAACATTCCCAGTATACCCGTGCAACGGGCGCCTGTCCTACTCCTCGGCATGTGCCCCATCAAGCTCATAGAACTTGGTGGATGCCGGCAGGAACATCAGGTCGACGTCGCCGATCGGGCCCGAACGGTTCTTGGCCACGACGATACGCGTAACGCCCTCGTCGGGTCGATCGTCGCGCGAGGCTTCGGCCTCGTCGGCGGAACGGTCCAAGAACATAACGATATCGGCGTCCTGCTCGATAGAGCCCGATTCACGAAGGTCGGAAAGCTGCGGGCGCTTGCCGGTACGGGATTCGACCTGACGCGAGAGCTGCGACAGCGCGATGAGCGGGATCTTGAGCTCCTTGGCCATGATCTTCAGACCACGCGACATCTCCGAAACCTCGACGGTACGGCTCTCGGAGCGGCGTCCCGGCGGAGGACTCACCAGCTGCAGGTAGTCCAGGATGATGATTGCCTTCTCCTTGTTATGGAGCATGCGGCGGCTCTTGGCGCGAATCTCGGTCACTGTGGTGCCGGGCGTATCGTCAATCAGAATATCGAGCTTGGACAAGGTCTGCGTGGCCTCGTTGATATTGGCCCACTGCTCGGGGCTAATGCGGCCCATGCGGAAGTCACTGATCGAGATCATGGCGTAGGCGCAAATCAGACGCTGGGCAATTTCCTTGCCCGACATCTCCAGTGAGAAGAAGCCGACGGTATAACCAGCAGCGGCAGCGTTAAGTGCCAGGTTCAGAGCGAACGACGTCTTACCCACGGCAGGACGGGCGCCGATGATGATGAGCTGGCCCTCGCGGAAGCCCATGAGCATGCGGTCGAGCGACGGGAAGCCCGTGGGCACGCCCGCGGCCTGGCCACCGGCCTGGCACACTTCCTCGGCCTCGTTATAGGCCTCGACCATAAACTCGGTCAGCGTCTTGTAGCTCGACTTGACCTCGCGTGCCGTGACCTTGAGCAGCTTGCTCTCGGCCAGCTCCACGACCTCTTTGGTGTCGGTGGGGGCGTTATATGCCAGCGCGTTGATCTCGTTGGTGGCGCCGATCAGCTCGCGCAGCATCGAATCGCGGCGAACGATGGCGGCATGGTGCTGCCAGTTGACGAGCGACAGGGTCTGACCCATCAACTCCAAAATGTAGGCCTCGCCGCCCACGGCATCGAGCTTGTTGATGCTGCGTAGGTAATCGATCAGCGAGATGGAGTCGATGGGAATGCGGCTGTTGTACATATCGACCATCGCGGTATAGATGGTCTTATGAATGGGCCGGTAGAAGTCATCGGGCTGCAGCTCGACCTGGGCCTCTTCGACCACCTCGGGCGATAGCAGCATAGCGGCCAGTACATTGGCCTCTGCATCTTGGTTTTGGGGAAGACCCAACTTTGAGCCGCGGTCCTCAACCGTCAGCCCGGTCTCCCTATCGTCATATGCCATGAGCATCCTCATTCATATCGCTTGCGAGCATCCATAGTATCAGCCACGGTCCCAAAACGCGCCGCGCGCCGCCAATCATCACCGAACCAAACGGATGAACGGTCCTGTATATAGGACTTCGACGCAACGTTCACCATGACACTCACTCAGCGCAAAAAAAACAAAAGGGCGCCCTGGTTTCCCAGAGTGCCCTTCTTAGAACAAGATTGTTGCGTTGCAGCAAATGCTACTCGGCAGCAGCCTCAGTCTCGACCTCGGCGGTCTCGGCCTCGGCGACCTCAGCGGCCTCCTCGACCTCAGCCTCGGCAGCGAGCTCCTCGGCGGTAACGCCGACGAGAACGACAACCTCGGCCTTGATCTCGCGGTACAGCGAGATGGCAACGGTGTGGGCACCGGCAACCTTGATGGGCTTACCGAGTTCGACGCGCTTGCGGTCGATGTCCATACCGAGCTGAGCCTTGATGGCGTCAGCGATCATGGCGGCGGTAACGGAGCCAAAGAGGATGCCCTCGTCGCCGACCTTGACGTCAACGGTGACCGTCTTGCCCTCAAAGGCAGCCTTGGTCTCGTTGGCGGTAGCCAGACGGACGGCCTCGCGCTTGGCGATGTTGTTGCGACGCTCGTCAAGCTGCTTGAGGTTGCCCTTGGTAGCGGCAACAGCGAGCTTCTTGGGGAACAGGAAGTTCTCAGCGTAACCCTGAGCGACCTCTACGACGTCACCCTCGCCGCCCTTGCCCTTGATTTCATCGAGAAGAATAACCTTCATGATGCGTCTCCCTTCTTAGCCGCGGTCGCGGTTGCCACGAGAGGAAACCACGGGGACGGTGTACGGCAGGAGAGCCATCTCGCGGGCGCGCTTGATGGCGTTGGCGATGTCATGCTGATGCTGCGTGCAAGCGCCAGTGACGCGACGGGGCTTGATCTTGCCACGGTCGGTCATGTACTTACGGAGAAGCTGAGTGTCCTTATAGTCGATGAACTCAGTGTTCTCCTTGCAGAACTGGCAGTACTTACGACGCGGCTGACGTGCAGAAAAATCATTAGCCATGTCAAAATACCTTTCATTTGGCAACTTCGGCGAACCGAAGCCGCCTCTCACTCAAAAATAGGTGAACAACCCTTAGAACGGGATGTCCTCATCGTAGACGTCGACCGCGGGCGGCGTGGCCACCGGTGCGGCAGGACGTGCTGCGGGCGCGGGAGCTGCGGGGGCGTAACCGCCCTGATCGTAGCCACCCTGGCCACCACGGGAGCTCATAAACTCGATCTCATCGACGATGACCTCAAGCTTGCTCCGGCGCTGGCCGTCGCGCTCCCAAGAGCTGTAGCGCAGCTTGCCCTCGATCGCGACCTTGTTTCCCTTTGCCAGGAAACGGCTCACGGCCTCGGCGCGGGTGCCGAACATGGTGCAGTCGACAAAGTTGGGATAGTCCTCCCACTCGCCAGTCTGCGCGTTGCGGCGACGATCGTTCACGGCGACGCCAAAGGACAGAACCTGGGTTCCGCCGGCGGTGGCGCGCAGCTCGGGATCGCGGGTGAGGTTACCGGTGATGTTCACTCGATTGATGCTCATAACTCACTACTTCCTCTTGGGGCACAAGCCCAGTCCAAAACGACAGTCTTACTCCTGGTCGTCGCGACGGACGATCATGTGGCGGACCACAGCGTCGGTGATGCGCAGGACGCGATCAAGCTCGGCGATCTGGGTAGGATCTGCGTGGAAGTTGATGAGGGTGTAGTCACCATCGGTGAGGTCGTTGATCTCGTAGGCGAGCTTGCGCTTGCCCCACTCGTCAACGGAGTCGACCTTGCCAGCGCCCTCAGCGATCGTGGTATCGATACGCTTCATAACAGCGAGACGAGTCTCGGGGTCGAGCGACGGGTCAACAAAGAACAGCAGTTCATAAGCCTTCATATTGTCACCTCCTCTGGGCAAATGTGGCTTCAGGTCGTGAAGGTGCGCCTGAAGCAGGAAAAGACTTGGTAATAATATCTTTCAACCTCCTAGGCTGCAAGAATATGCAGCTACAACCTCATGACCTCCACATATGCCCATACTCACACGACGTTTCATGCGCATTCCAACCAAATGCTGACCAAAAGCTTGACGGATCTGTTGACAAGATACGGTGCCGTGGGGACAAGCTGAGCCAAGCCGCAGGTCAACGGGCACAAGGCTGTGGTCGCAAAATGCATACCAGTGGCCCACAACATCGCTCAAAGATTTTTAAATTCATTGCCAAGTCGCTTATGAATACCCCTTTTGAACAATTGAGTTGATCAACCGCGCTGGTCGGATGCCGTTTTTTGGCACCTCAAACCCCACTGCAGCGCCAAGCGCGGCAAGGCGTTTTAAAAAATGCCAACTTTTCTGTTTGCACTTTGCGATTCCTCGTGTATACTGACTTTCGCATTTAACGGAGAGTTGTCCGAGTGGCCGAAGGAGCACGATTGGAAATCGTGTAGGCGTCAAAAGCGTCTCCAGGGTTCAAATCCCTGACTCTCCGCCAGTTAATTCCAAAGCAGGCCTTCGAGCCTGCTTTGTTTTTACCCCACGCGGAGGGGTGGCAGAGTGGTTGAATGCGGCGGTCTCGAAAACCGTTTGGCCTGTATAAGGTCACGAGGGTTCGAATCCCTCCTCCTCCGCCATTAGATGGCATAAGCCCCAGCAATGGGGCTTTTTT
>WGSQ01000136.1 GCA_014871605.1 Collinsella sp.
ACGCCACCCTTTCAAGGTGGATATCGCGGGTTCGAATCCCGCTGGGGGCACCATTCCAACTTTCCTCGAACCCGCTGGATGTCAAGCCTGGCGGGTTCGTCGTTTTCGGCGTCGTAGTTGAGCGTCACGAGCACCTCGCCGTCCGACACGCTCGCCTGCCAGACGAACGCCTTCAGCAGCGTGGAGTCGTCGAGCCTCGCCCCGCATTGCAGGAAATCGGCGAAGCGCTCGGGGTCTATCCGCTGCTCCCGGAGCGCCTGTAGGTCGTACTCGGCACGCGCCTTCTGCTCCTCGAGCTCCGCTATGCGCCCCTTCACGCCCGGCGCTATGATTCCCTGCTCGATGGCGTTGAGGATGTTCTTCAGCCCGCGCTCGGCGGCCGAGAGCGATTCCGAGGCCTGTCTGCGGCGGGCCTGCACCTCCGCGCCGTCTGCACGCTCCGCGACCATGCGGGCTATCCTCATGGCCTCCGCGCGGTCGGAGAGCAGCTCGCGAAGCGCACCGACTATCGCGCCCTCGAGCTCCTCGCGGCGGACATTCCTCATGCACCCGCCCGTGCAGCTGTAGTACTCGTACTTCACGTTGCGGCGCCCGCGCCCGCTCACGCCCTGGAGGTTGCGCCCGCACCCGGCGCATATCGCCCTCCCGGCGAGCGCGAAGTCGCCCCAGTCCTCGGTCGAGCGCTGCTTCACGCCCCTCACCCCCTGTGCCCTCATGAACGTGGCCTCGTCGACGATCTGCGGCATACCGCCCTCCCTGACGATTCCGCCCCACTCGTAGCGCCCCGTGTAGCGCCTGTTGTGGAGCATCTGGTGGACCATGGAGTACCCGCACGGGTTGCCGGACCTCGTCCTGACGCCGCGCTGCGCGAAGTCGGCCGCTATGGCGTTAGTGGTCTCGCGGTTTATCTTGCGCTCGAAGGCCTCCCGCACGAGCGCCGCCTGGTCCGGGTCGATCTCGTACTCGTCGTCCTCGTTGCGCCTATAGCCGAATATGCGCACGCCGTTGGTCTTGCAGCGCAGGGCGTTGCCCTCCATGCCGCGCCTGGTGCGTATCGCCGTCTTCTTGGACTCGCAGGCGGCGAGGCCCTCGAGCAGCTTCTCGTAGATGATGCCCTCCGGGCTGTCCGGTATCGCCTCGAGGGCCGAGACGAGCTTCACGCCGTGCTTGGCGAGCTCGCGCTTGTATATGGGCGCGTCGTACTCCCCGCGGCTGAAGCGGTCCATCATGTAGACGAGCGCGATGTCCGACTCGCCCGCGTTGGCGATCATGCGCTGGAACTCCGGGCGGTCGTCGGTGCGGCCCGATATGGCGTAGTCGCAGTACTCGGCGGCTATGGCGTAGCCCTCGCGCCTGCACCAGTCGCGGCAGACGCGAAGCTGGTCGTCTATCGAGGCCTCGCGCTGCTTGCTGCATGAGAATCGCGCGTATATCACGGCTGTTTTTGGCATAATGGATACGACTTCCTTGGTTTGCACGTCCACGTCGATACTGGGGAGCCTGACTCGCCCCGTCGGCTACAGCGGTACCAGCGCTGCCGGCGGGGCCTTTTCTTTACCTATACAGGACGGTGACGACGTGCAGCAGCGTGTCGGAGCCCTTGTCGACGGCGTTCGCGCACGTCTCGGTCTTCACGTCGACGATCTGCAGGCCGCGGTTCTGGAGGTTGTCCAGGATGATGTTCAGCTGCTCCGTGACGCGCGGTTCGAGGCTGTTGCTGGCAGACATGACGCGCTTGCCCTGAATCTGGTACACGAGGGCGTGCAGCCGCCCGTCCTGCTTTATGAACTCCTCCGAGTCGCTCGTCATCTTCTCCGCGTAGCTCTTGTTGAAGAAACCCATGATCTACTCCTCTTCCTTACGATGGCTCTCGACCTCATGCCAATACCACGTGCCGAGCAGCTCGTCTACGGAGCATCCGTAAAACTTGGCGAGCTTTATTAACTTCGACCCGTTTATCTCACGCTGGCCGCTTTCCATCATCGAATAAGCCGATACCCCGACACCGATCACATCGGCCACTTCAGGCTGTTTCTTGCCATGCTTTAGCCTCACTTCTTTAAGTCTCGTGTTCACGGCTCCTCCTTGGTCTCTATAAGCATATTGTACAAAAAACTTTACAGATAGTGAATTACCTACTTGCAAAAGGTCTTGCACTCGTCTATATTCACTAATTGTGAAGTTCACAAATAGTGAAATGGAGGTGTACATGAACTCGATCGCAAGTGAACGTGTCCGCATCGGCTTGAGCCAGGAGGATCTCGCAGCAAAGCTCAACCGCAAGAGCCTCGCAACCGTCGCGTCATACGAGAGCGGCGGCGAGATTCCGAGCTCGAAGCTCATCGCCATGACCGAGCTTTTCCACTGTTCGGCCGATTATCTGCTTGGACTCACCGAGAACAGGACGGTGGCCTAAATGGCTAATCAGACTCAACACGAGCAACGGGACGATGAGCCCAAGACGCCGAGGGAAATAGCACGGGAGCATATGTGCGACGTGCTGCTCAAGGCGTACAGGGACGATCAGGAAGGCAAGAAGCAGGCGCGATGAGGCAATGGTCGACACGTGAACTCAAGTACCTCGAAGAGCACGCGGGCGAGGGCGCGAAGGCGGTAGCCAAGGCGCTCGGGCGTTCGGTCGATTCGGTGAAGTGGCAGGCCCACAAATGCGGACTCTCGCTCCGCAAGCGCAGCCAATGCCCAAACTGCGGCCGGTGGACGTTCAGACCTCTCAACCGGATCAACGGTTGGTGCATCGAGTGCACGAAGGAGCTCCACATGTCCGATCTGGCCGAGCAGGCCAACGCCATGAGGGAGGAGGCGGTCAGGGAGAAGAGGAACAACCGGGAGCGACAGCGCTACTACAGCGCGAAAAGCCGAGCCCAAAAAAAAGAAAAAATAGGCACACCAAATACCACACGTGCCATGACCAGCGGAAATATCCGAAAGGAGAACGGAATGCAAAGCAAAAAGAAAGCGAGCGCCCCCAGCTACCAACTCGACGGCGCCCACTTCAACCGCATCGGAAACGATGCCGTCACCATCATACCATCCGAGCGCAAGCGCCCGACGGCGCACGAGCAGCTGGAGGCCGACCGCTTCAGAGTCGGCTTCATGGTCGGCTTCCTCGCCGCGGCGCTCATCTTCCTCGCGGTCCTGTGGCTGTGGGTCATCCCAACGATGGACGGCGCGGTGGCGACAGCGCAGGCGGCCTGCCAGACCTCGGCGGGTGTGCTCCATGCGTAACGACGAGAGGTACAGGCCCAAGCCCCAGAGCGGCCAGCTCGAGATCCTCGGCCTCGGCTCCGCGGGCGAGCAGGACTTCCAGGAGGCCCGCAAGTGGATCGACGAGAACCCGGGCGCGTGGAACTTCATGGTCGAGCAGGCCATTCGCCTCAACCGCAAGGGCTACGTCTCGGTGAACTACTTGGTCAACATGGTGCGCAACGAGCTGCACGTGGGCTGCAAGAACGGCATCGCCCCCAGCCTCGCCCGCATCATGGAGAGCCGCTACCCGCAGCTGAGGAACGCCTTCAACAAGCACCGCAGCCAGAGCGATGGGTTTTCCGAATGAGCTGGCAGCGCACCCTTGCGGCCACGGCGCACATCACCATGCACCCCGCCCAGCTTGTCGGAAAACAGCGCCCTATGACTGACTACCGCAACCACCGCACCTACACGCCGACCAAGACGCTCAAGGCCGAGAAGGCCATCAAGGACGCGTTCCGCGCGGCATACGGCGAGACATTCGCCGACCACGACGGCCCGGTTGTGATGCGGATCTCGACCACCAGGCCGCTCGCGAAGAGCAACCCCAAGTACTGGGAGGGCCGCGCCGACCTCGGCAAGCCCGACTGGGACAACCTGGGCAAGCTCGCCTGCGACGCGCTCAACGGGATCGCCTTCAAGGACGATTCGCAGGTCGATACGGGAGCCGTCACCAAGCGGCCAAGAAGCCCATACGGCACACAGCCGCGCATAGACATCTACATCGAGTACTTCGTCGAGGAGTACGTGAAGGAGAAGAAATGAACGCCAAATACTTCGAAGAGAACGGCTTTGAGGACTTCCACGGGACCAAGTTCCACAAAGCAGTGCTCGACCACGCCGCCTGCATCGCGAACAACCTCATGTTCGACGCCACGCATCCTGACAACAACGACGGCGAGACGGCGGCAAACGCCTACCACGTGATGATCGCGCTTTGCGAGGCCGGGCTTTCCAGGATCGACGAGAAGTGCGTCGCCAAGAGCCGCGAGTTCGGTCGCGCGTTCCTTGCCGCCGTTCTCGGCATCAAATAGGAGGTAACGACATGATCAACGAAGCCACCATCCAGGCGCAGTTCAAGCAGGCCACCGTGAAGGGCAGCGTTGCAACCCTGCAATTCGAGATCCTGACCGACAACGCCGACGCCTTCCGCATCATCAAGCAGAGCGGCAAGACGGTTTTGCTCACCGTGGCCGAGCAGCAGCAGGCCATGGACTTCGACGACGAGACGGGCGAGATTTATGGCTAAAGAAACCGAACCGCAGCAGGTCGAGGCCGAGGTCATCGAAACCGAGGCCACCACGCTTGAGGTCACGTACACCGAGGCCACCATCGCTTCGAACATGGACGCGCTGGAGGCCCACGTGAAGAAGGTCGTCGCCGACTACAAGGGCGCCACCTACGACCTCACGAGCGCCCAGGCCATCAAGGAGGCCAAGCACGACCGCACCTACCTCAACGGCCTGAAGAACGAGATCGAGGAGCGCCGCAAGGCCGTGAAGCGCGAGTACAACAAGCCGCTCGCCGCCTTCGAGAAGCGCTGCAAGGAGATCACGGCGATCATCGACGACGCCGCCGACGGCATCAAGGCGCAAAT
>WGSQ01000137.1 GCA_014871605.1 Collinsella sp.
CCGCCCACGCCGAGCCCACGTAGACGCCCAGGCGCGCGCGATCGATGGCGCCTTCGACATCAAAGCCCGCATCGTGCATGGCTTCGTCCGAAGCCGCCATCGCAAACTGAACGCAGGGGTCCAGATGCTTGGCGTCACGCTTGCCAAAGTACTCGTTGCCGTCAAAGCCCTTGACCTCGGCCGCCACCTTGACGGCAAATGCATCGGTATCGAAGTGCGTAATCGGGCCGATGCCGCACGTGCCAGCGCACATTGCCGCCCAGGTGGCAAGCGCGGTGTTGCCGAGCGGCGATACGGCACCTATGCCGGTGATTGCAACTCTCTGTTCCATCATGGTCTCCTCATCCAAGCCGTTCTTCGGCCCTGATTTCTACATCGCCATTCCGCCGTCAACGCGTACAACCTCGCCCGTAATGTAGGAAGCCGCATCGCTCGCCAAAAAGCGCACCACGCCGGCCACTTCCTCGGGGCGCGCCATGCGCTTAAGGGGAATCTGCTCCTCGGTTGCCGCACGAACCTTTTCCGAAAGCTTTGCCGTCATATCTGTCTCGACAAACCCGGGGGCGACCGCGTTCACTCGTACACCGCGGGGCGCAAGCGCGCGCGCCACCGCCTTGGTCAGGCCGATCACGCCCGCCTTGGAGGCAGCGTAGTTGGCCTGCCCGGCATTGCCCATCAGGCCCACAACCGAGCTCATGTTGACGACGCAGCCGCCGCGCTGGCGCATAAAGGTCTTGGTGAGCGCGCGCGTCGTGTTAAACGTTCCTTTAAGGTTGACATCGAGCACGCGATCGAAGGCGTCATCGCCCATGCGCATGAGCAGGCCATCGCGGGTGATGCCAGCGTTGTTGACGAGCGCCCAAATGGAGTCAAAGTCGTTGAGGACCGCTTCCACGCACGCGTTGACGGCAGCGGGGTCGGCCACGTCGCATTGATATGAGCGCGCCGTGGCGCCAGCCGCCTCGCAGGCGTCGCACGTCTCGCGCGCCGCATCGACGCTGCCGGCATAGACGACGGCGATATCGTAGCCATCCTCCGCCAGACCGATAGCGCAGGCGCGGCCGATACCCCGCGAGCCGCCCGTGACCAGTGCCACGCGACGTGAGTCGTTGCGCTCGAGCGCGCCATTGTTCAAGTTGCCCATGTCATTCCTTTCGGGTTACAGCCCTGTGGACTATGCGAGCTCGTCGGCAATAGCTGCGACCTGCTCGGCCGTCTCGCACGAATACACGCGAACGTCGCTCAGCGCACGCTTGACCAGGCCGGACAGCGTTTTGCCGGGGCCGACCTCAATAAATGTGTCGATGCCTTGATCCTGCAGAGCATGCAGCGTATCGACCCAGCGTACGGCATGGCTCACCTGATTGGCCAAGACATCCGATGCCGTCTGGGGATCCGCCGGATAGGGCGCCGCTGTCATATTTGCCAAAACAGGAATGAGCAACGGGGACGGCGCGTGACCGGCCTCAATATATGCGGCAAGGCCACAGGTCGCCTCGGCCATATAGGGGCTATGAAATGCACCCGACACCGCGACCTTCATGGCGCGGCCGCCAGCCTCTTTTACTAGGACGTCGAGCTCCTGCAGCGCCTCGGGCGCTCCGGCCACAACCGTCTGCTGTGGGCTGTTGTAGTTGACTGGCCAGCAGTCCTCGCCGGCCTGTTTTGCCAGGCCCTCGACTTGCGCCGCATCGAGCTTGATGACGGCGCGCATGCCGCCCGGATGGCGCTCGGCAGCCGCGGCCATCAGCGCCGCGCGCTCGCACACGAGCTCAAAGCCCGCTCGCGTATCGAACGCCCCCGCAAAGGTGAGCGCGGCGACCTCGCCCAGCGAGAATCCCGCACAGGCGGCAGGTACCACGCCGCGCTCACGCAGGGCGGCAGCCGCTGCCAGGTCGTGCACGAACACGCAAGGCTGCGTGTTCTCGGTCTGCGAGAGCTCCTCCTTGGAGGCGCTCCGGCACTGCCCGCTCGTCCCCGGGCGCACCTCATCGGCAATGGCGAACACCTCGGCAGCCGCCGGCGATGTCTCGATCAAGTCGACGCCCATCGCGGGGTGCTGGGCACCCTGGCCGGCAAACAAAAACGCTACGCCACCCATGCGCACGCACCCTTCAGGACGTGCTCGGCGCCATCGACCAGGTCGTCAACGATTTCGCGTGCGCTCTGGCGCTCGTTGACCATGCCGGCAATCTGTCCACACAAAAACGAACCCTCTTCGTAGTTGCCGTCCTTGGCGGCCTTACGCAGCGCACCGGTTCCCATAGCACCGAGCTCCTCGGCACTCGCGCCGGAACCCTCGCTCTTGGCATAGGCGTTGGTGAAGGGGCTCTTGAGGGCGCGCACTGGATGTCCCGTCGAGCGACCGGTCGCACGCGTCGAAGTGTCGTTGGCCTTCAGGACCATCTCTTTGTACTGCTCCGAGACGGTGCACTCGTCTGCGACCAGAAAGCGCGTACCCACTTGCACGCCTTCGGCGCCCAGCATAAAGGCGGCCGCCACGCCGCGGCCGTCGGCAATACCGCCGGCGGCCACAACGGGAATGTCGACCGCATCGACGACCTGCGGCACCAGTGCCATCGTCGAGGTCTCGCCAATATGGCCGCCCGATTCGGTACCCTCGGCAACAACCGCCGTGGCCCCGCGACGCGCCACGAGACGCGCCAGCGCCACCGAGGCAACGACCGGGATGACCTTGATGCCCGCCTCGTTCCACGCCTTCATGTACTTGGCGGGATTGCCGGCGCCCGTCACGACGACCGGCACTCGCTCGTCAATCACGACCTGCGCGACCTCGTCGGCAAACGGGCTCATGAGCATGACGTTGACGCCAAAGGGCTTATCCGTCTTGGCGCGCAGCTCATGAATCTGGTCGCGAAGCCAGTTGGCGTCGGCGTTCATGGCCGCGATGATGCCTAAGCCACCCGCCTCGGACACTGCGGACGCCAGCGAGGCATCGGCAATCCAGGCCATACCGCCCTGGAACACGGGCTTTTCGATGCCGAGCAGATCGCAGAGAGGAGTCTTGAGCATCTCTACTTCTCCAATGCCGCCTCGACCGTATCGGCGAACTCGCCGACCGTCTTGGGGTTCTCCTCGGTATCGAGCTGGATGCCAAACTCGTCCTCGACGGCGACGAGGATCTCGACGGTGCCCAGGCTGTCGAGACCAATCTCCTCGAGCGTGGACTCGGGCTTCATCTCGACATCGTCAAGACCGGCGGTCTCGCGGATAACGTCGCAAACGCGCTCGAAGGTCTTCTGATCTGCCATGGTAGTTCTCCTTTGTTTGTGCCCTAGGGGCGTTTTTTCCTATGTGCAACTACTTCCAACGAAGCAGATAGCCACCTATATCCAGGCCGGCGCCAAATCCAACGAGGGCGATGGTGTCGCCCGCATTCAGTGCGTCGGTGCGTGCCAGACGGTCAAGCGCAAAGGGAATGCAGGCGCTCGAAATGTTGCCGGTCTCGCGCAGCGTTCGAACCACGCGCTCATCTGGCACGCCGAGGCGCTTGACCGCCTGACTCAGGATTCGTTCGTTAGCCTGATGGAATACAAAATGGTCGATGTCTTCGACCGAAATGCCCGCATCGCCCGCAAGCTTATGGACCGTGTCGCAGATGGCGTTGACGCCGAACTTGAACACGCGGCGGCCATTCATGGACAGCACGCTCTTGCTATCTGCGGAAGCCTTAAACGGCGAGGTGCCGACCAGACCGGGAACGTGTAACGTCTCGACGTCGGGCGCCGTCGAAAGCTCAACGGCAAGGGGGCTGTCTCCCCCAGCCCCAATCACTGCGGCGCCTGCCCCATCGCCAAAGAGCACGCAGGTGGCGCGGTCGGTCCAGTCGAGCGCGCGCGTCATCTGCTCAGCAGCAACGATAAGCACGCGCTCGGCACGACCGCGCTCGATATAGCCCTCGGCGACATCGAGCGCAAACACGAAGCCGGCACAGGCCGCCGAGACATCGAAGGCAGGGCACGCCGCTCCTAGTCGCTCAGCAACGGCACACGCCTCGGCGGGAACAAGGTGGTCACCCGTCGTCGTCGAGCAGACGATCAGATCCAGCTGGCTCGCGTCGATTCCGGACACCTGGAGTGCCCGCTCGCTCGCCGCTACGGCAAGGTCGTCAAGTGACTCGGTGGTGCAGACGTGGCGGCTCTTGATACCTGTGCGAGTAAAAATCCACTCATCCGAGGTATCGAGGAACTCAGACAGCTCGTCATTGGAAACGCTGCGCTCAGGAAGCGCCGAGCCTGTTCCAAGAATCGTGAAACCCATCACTGACCTCCTTTGAGTTGTTGACGTGTTTACATCGACCAAGAGAGGATAACGCATTTCAGTCTTTGTTGACGTGTTAACATTAAATTGTCCAAATGCGACAAAGGCTTCACATTGTGTCTATCTCTCGACACCATTGCGCGATTGCCTTATTTACTTAGGAGGTAGCAGCTGTTATGGATTCTCGTTTAACGATAGTCGACGTAACCGGATCGACCAACGATGACCTGCTCGAGGCAGGAAAACAGGGTGCGCCGCACGGCACAGGACTTGCCGCCCGCGCGCAAACGGCAGGACGCGGCCGGCGCGGCCACAAGTGGGATTCAACCGCCGGCAACCTATTGCTTTCGATTGTCCTGCGTCCATGCGTTAATCCCGCAAAGTACTCTGGTCTTGCCGCCGTCAGCGGCCTAACGGTGCTCGCGGCGCTCGAAAAGCAAGGCCTCGCAAGTGAAATAGCCCTCAAGTGGCCCAACGATCTTGTCGCGCGAGGGCGCAAGCTCGGCGGCATTCTGGTCGAGGCCGCACGCGATAACGAAGGCAAACCTTTCGCCGTCTGCGGCATTGG
>WGSQ01000138.1 GCA_014871605.1 Collinsella sp.
CGCTATTTGCCTGAGAAAGGCCTGCTTCGGCAGCCGCCTGCTGCTGCTTCGCCTGGTCGAGTGCGCTTTGGGCAGCATCGACCTTTGCCTGGGCGGCGTCATACTCCGGGCCCTCGGCGCCTGCCTTTGCGGCCGCCAAATCGGCTTGTGCGCTGTCGTACGCTGTCTGTGCCGCAACTAGCTTACCATCCGCGGCGGTCTTTTCCTGCTGAGCGGAAGCCAGCGTGCCTGCCGCCTCGTCGTAAGCGCTCTGCGCGGCGCTCTGAGCCTGCTGGGCATCGGCGAGCGCGGAATCGGCAGCGGCCTTCGCAGCCTTTGCTTGGTCCAGAGCGGCCTGCGCATCTGCGGCAGCCTGCTCGGCGACCTTGATTTCCTCCGGCGTTGCGTTGGCGGCTGCCTTCTGGGCTGCCTCGAGCTTGGCCTGCGCATCAGCTGCCGCCTGTTTTGCGGCATCAAGGACCTTCGACTTGTCCTCGGCGTCGGTCTTGGCTGCATCGAGCTTTCCTTGGGCATCCTTCAGCGTGGCACTGGCGCTGTCGGCCGCCTTGCCGCTTTCATCGAGCTGGCGAGCATATTCGGCGCGCGCGGCGGCCTCTGCCTGCGAATTATCGGAGACGGAGGCGTCATAGGTGCTTTGTGCGTTGTCGCGGGCCGCCTGCTTTTCGGTATAGGGGGCAGCCACCGTGTTGTAGTCGGATTTGGCGTCTGCCTCGGCAGCCTTTGCGGCATCGATCGCAGCCTGCAGGTCGGCAATCTTCTGGGCGTTTGCCTTTACTGCGGAGCCTGCCGCCTCGCCGGCGTGGACAGCAAGCGGCGACATGATCGCGTCCTGTGCCGTGGTATCACTTGCATCGTTGGCAAATGCCGAGAACGGCGCGAGCAGCGTCGAGCCAGTCATAGCGATGGTGGTTGCCGCGGTGACGGCGAGTCGTGTTGCCTTGTGGCCCGAGAATGTGGGGCGAGGCTCGGCGCCGCCTGAGACTTTCAAGTGTTTAGGTGCGTACTTTGCCATTTCTTCTCCCAATCGTTGAAGGGGTACCTATGACAATTCGTACGTTACGACCGCCGAAAGGGTTCCTGTTGCGCAACATTGGCAAGGAAATATCGACACACTTGAATCACATTTACGAGGCGAAGTTCTCAGCAAGCTAATGTCTCGTTCTGTAACATCTAGAGAGGTTTTTGACCCTTTACTGTTACTGATTGAGACGTTGTCTCGCGGGGTTGGGGTTTGTCTCGATCTGTAACATCTAGACCTGTATCTGCCGAGCTAGTGTTACAGATCGAGACAATTGCCGGGGAGGGGTCCCGTTGCGGCAAGACGCTCGCCGCCTAGATACAGAACCCGGGGATCACACAGGTTAGCTTGTTTGGCTTTTCCGCAGGCGTTGCGTACGTAAAGACGTCGCCGTCGTGTCCCACGCGGTTCATATAGAGCGTGCCTTCGCTCTCCGATGTGTCGGGGCTCACCGTGCGCTCCCACCAGCAGGTGTCCTTGCCCTTCCACTGGCGGACCATCGTCTCGTTCGTGGAATACGGGCTTACCTTGAGCTCGCGGAAGAGCTGATACTCCTTGCCCTCGCCGTTGTAGATGTCTGCCAGGTAGTGATAGTCCTCGGTAAACGAATCGGGCGGTTGCGTACCGCACAGCTCGACCATGGCGGGCAGCCAAAGGGTTGCGGGCAACTCGCTCAGGCACGATGCGCTGTTGGCGGCGCCCACATTGTTCGAGACCTTCTTGACACCTTTAATGAGCGCGCGCAACTCGTTGGGCAGCAGCTTAAGGC
The DNA here is from genome assembly GCA_014871605.1 of Collinsella sp. Classification (GTDB taxonomy): domain Bacteria; phylum Actinomycetota; class Coriobacteriia; order Coriobacteriales; family Coriobacteriaceae; genus Collinsella. Next base: position 1,788 of record WGSQ01000138.1, read on the forward strand.
CGTCGCCGTTGAGCCACTCCCGCAGCTCGCAATCTGCCCAGCCGGCGCTCGGCGGTTCAGCCGCAGCGTTGCGCTCGGCAATACCCGCGTCGAACATAAACGTCAGCCCGGCCTTGCCCGTCCCGTCCAGAAGCTCATCGTGGCGGATGCCCACAAGCTGCGCGCCAACCTGCAGCCCGTTGGTGAGCGTGATACGCTTGGTACACGGATAGGGGATATGCCCATCGGCATCGAGCAGGTGATAGCGCTTGGCAATCTCGCGTGCCTCGCTACGGGTCTCGGCGGCCTTAATCTTGAGCGAAATCTCCTGCAGCTGATCCCAAGTGTAGTCGTCAAGCGAACCGCGGATGCCGTCCAGGTAGTCGGGGATGCCAAAGCCATGGGTCGCCGCCCCAATGACGCTGAGCCCCGCAACGGCTGCAACGACGCCACCGATAATAAAGCGGCGGCGGGTCATGGCATCGTGCCGGGCCTGCTCCAGGATCTCTCGCGCGCGCTCGCCGGCGACGTCGACCTTAAGGTGCGTGCCAGAATCGATATCAATCGCGGCCTCGTCTCCTGTGCCTTCGCGGCCCTCGGATTCGGCATCGGTGAGGTATGCCGAGAGCACCTCGAGCATCTGCTGCTCGGTGGGACGATCGCACTGCTCGACTGAGAGACCCTTCATGATGATTTGGACGAGCGCTTCATCGCCCTCGCAGCGCGGCTCGAGCGGCGCCGGCTTGGTCTTGGTCTTTACGAGATAGAACGAGCCGGTTGCCGCGGCGCCCGTCGACTCCACATCGAACGGCTTGCGACCGCTGTAGAGCTGGTACAGAATGCTCGAAAGCGCATAGACGTCGACCGCGGGCGAGCGGCGAAGGGCCGCGATGCCTTCGATATCCTGCGTGAGCATCTCGGGCGCGGCGTATGCGGGCGTGGCGAAGCGCCAGATGTCGGCACGCCGGGTGATCGTGTCGTCGCCGAGGGCCATGGTCGCGGAGCCCATGTCGATGAGGCAGGGGTCAAAGGAGCAATCGGCAATCTGTTGCTCGAGCGTTCGGCTGGTGGTACGGAACATGATATTGGTGGGCGACAGGTCGCGATGGACGACCGGATTCACGAGCCCCTGGGTCATCAGGAGTGCGCGAAGCACGGCGTTTCCAACGGCGGCCACCATCTGGGTGGTTAGCCCGCCCGAGACATCGTGCGGAAGCAAGGGCAGCGCCTGCTTGAGCGAGGTGCCCTCGACCCATTCCATGAGGATGAGTGGGTCGTCCTCGCAAGAACCGTAGCCATAGACGCGCGGAAATCCGCGCAGGTACGAGACGGTACACAGATGACGGTACTCCTCGAACAGCGCGGCGGTGCTGGCCAGGTGCGCTGCCGATTGCTCGGCGGAGCGGTCGGGGGCTTGGCCGGAAAGGATGGCATTGTCCTTGAGTAGCTTGACGGCAAAGACCTCGCCGCTCGTGTTGGTCGCGCGCAGCACGTGCCCGATGTTGCCGTTGTTGCGGTGGGCCGTCTGGAGAATAAGCGTCATAAACCGACGCTTGGCGTCGTCCTCGGCGCTGGGGTCGACCGCCACGGCGGTATCGAACGTATCGAGACGGACGAGTTTGTCGCCATAGGCGCTATCGGTAGTATCCGTGGCGTTCCTTTGTCTGGCATGGGTTGCCGCACGTTTACGCGAGCAGTGCGGATATCGGTAAAGTACCATGATAGCCGCACTGCCCACGTATACCGCTGAGCATTGTCGTTTACGACGCAGAAGGTAGAAGACGAAAGACGGACGGCGACCGTCTTTCGATCGCCGTCCGCGCTAGTCCACAATGACAAGGAATGTCGTGTAGAGACCCAGATGGAGCCTGTCGCTGTTGGCGATTTCCACGGGGGGATAGACTTTGCCGGGTTCGCGTTGGTCGCGCGGCGGCTCAATCACAATATCGCCGTCGCCCGCGCCCGATTCGAGCACTGTGCCGTTGGTCGATCCAAGGCCCTGGGCGTACCAGTGCTCACCCTCGAGCCAAATACGAAGATGCTCGCGCGAGGCGTCGGCGCCTACATCGGTGATGCTGGGCGAGGTTTTGGGCAAAGAACCAATCACGGTGCCGCGCGGATCGCGTGTGAGGGGATGGATTTGCATGTCGGCGCAGTTGTCGGCATGGGTTCTGAGCAGACCGAGGTTGGGAGCGACGGTGTGCGGCTGCTCCAGGCTGCTCATAAAGCCACGTCCGACGGTAGTTTCGGTGGTGCCAAAGTGCCCGCCCGTCCTGCTGTCGCAAAAGCGCTCGACGGTGGCCACGCCCTGAACGGGATCGGCGAGCGCCCCCGTTGCCACAAAGAGCATAAGGTAAAGCGTGCTTTTCTCACGCACGGCATTGCCGTCAAAGTTGTCGATGCGATTGAGGGCATTTGCATATAGGCGGCTGTCCAGCTTGTAGCTGGCGAGAGCCGACATCATTTCGTTGGCGGCCGGACCGCGATAGTGCTCGGCGATTGCCCGATAGGCGGACTCGCCGCCGCCGAGCTTGCTGCAGATTGCCGCGGAAAGGTTGAGCGTGGTGACGGTAAAGTCGCTGTAGATGGCGGGCGCGCACTGGTCAGGCTTGCGATGGACGATGTAACGGGTGAGATACGAGCGGTTGGAAGAGCATTTCTCGAGCAGGGTACTGCCGAGATAAGAGTTTCCATTGATGAGCATTCGGGCGATCTCGAGATGTTTAAGACCGCCGAACGAGCGAATATCGTTATAGAGGACCGAGCAAGGCGTCTCTGCTGCCACGGATACCTCCTTTGATTGCTTCCTAGCCAATATGGCGATAGGAATTAATGGCTCCCGGTGGGCGACGTATTAAATGGCTGCGCAATATACAGCGTAACCAAAGCAACATTATAGGCCACATGTTCGAAATTGCAGGAAGACTGAGAGATTTGGTTTGGACTGGACGGAAATCCCCCTCTGTCTTGTTCTGTAACATTTGGACCCGGTTTTGCCCTGCATCTGTTACAGATTGAGACAATCGGCCAGGCCCGCCCCGTCCGCCTCGTCATCTGTGG
>WGSQ01000139.1 GCA_014871605.1 Collinsella sp.
TCATGGGCGCCGAGGGCATCGAAACCCTCCTAGCAGTAAGCCACGGCAGCGCCAGCCGCCAATTCATCAAGGCTGCAGCCCCAGAGGGCTTCGGGCTCCCAACAAAACTCCCCAACTGCGCCATCATGATCTTCGATTTTGATGAGGCAAAGCCACAAGCAGAAGGCGAGTCAATGCAACGCAAGTTCACCCTCCAGCAAATAGTGGATCCCCAACAAAGTAATTAGCTGAGCGAGCAGAGTTAAGCAGACATCACCGTGGCGTTCCCAGTGTGCGGCGGAGGGGGCGGGCCTGAGACATATTAAGGTTGTCGCGAGTTCCGCACGAACAGGAGAGCACTTAATGTGCTCTCCGTCGTGAGCAGGACTGTAGAGCAGCAAACTTAACTACTCTCGGCCCCGCCCCTCCGCCAAAGCTCGGGAGACGTGCCACGCACTTTACCTGCGTAAACAATGTGAGTGAAATATGAATCTCGATGGATACGCCCGCAGCCGTGTATACTAAACAGCTGTGTGTAACCAGGGGAGTATTCTGGCTGGACAAAATGCCTGCTTAATAGGGTTGTCAGGTAGTCCGGGCGAAATACAAGGCTGGGGAGCACGTCGTGTAAGTAGTGGTCCTCTAGGGGCGTACGCTCGGTGGTGTACGCATTGTCCCAAGACCACGCGAGAGTTGGGATCATATCTTGATCAGCATGATTCTCGGCCGCAAGATTGGCATGACCCAGGTTTGGGACGAGGACGACAACGTCGTTCCCGTCACGGTCATCCAGGCTGGCCCCTGCGCTGTCTCGCAGGTTAAAACTCAGGCAACCGACGGCTATGACGCCGTCCAGATCGGTTTCGGCGACATCAAGGCCAAGAACGTGAACAAGCCCATGGCTGGTCACTTCGCTAAGGCTGGCGTCGAGCCTGTCCGCTTCCTTCGTGAGGTCCGCGTCGAGAACGGCGAGGAGCACAAGGTCGGCGAGGTCGTCACCGTCGCTGATTTCGCTGATGTCGAGAAGGTCGACGTCATCGGTACCTCCAAGGGTAAGGGCTTCCAGGGTCGCATCAAGCGCTGGGGTCAGCGCCGCGGTCCTATGACGCATGGTTCTCACTTCCAGCGTCACCCCGGTTCTATCGGTCAGTGCGCCTATCCTGCGCGCGTCCTCAAGGGCGTCAAGATGGCCGGTCACATGGGTAACGAGCGCGTTACCGTCAAGAACCTTTCCGTTGTCCGCATCGATGCCGAGCAGAACCTCATCTTGGTCAAGGGCGCTGTCCCGGGTGCCAAGAATGGTCTCGTCGCCATCCGTATGGCCTAAGGGCCCAGCCCATTTAGCCCAGCGTCATACCAAGGAGAACACTTAAATGGCAAAGTTTGAAGTAAAGAACAGCGAGGGCAAGAAGGTCGCCGAGGCCGAGCTCGCCGCTGAGGTGTACGGCATCGAGCCGAACATCCACGTTATGCACCACATCGTCAAGTGCCAGATGGCCTCTTGGCGTCAGGGCACCCAGTCCGCTAAGGGCCGCTCTGAGGTTTCCGGTGGCGGCAAGAAGCCTTGGCGTCAGAAGGGCACCGGCCGTGCCCGCCAGGGTTCCATCCGTGCTGCCCAGTGGCGTCACGGTGGCGTTGTCTTCGCCCCCAAGCCCCGTTCCTACGCTAAGCGTATGAACAACAAGGAGGTCAAGCTGGCTATGCGCTCCGCGCTGTCCGCCAAGCTGGCCGATGGCGAGCTCGTGCTCGTCGACGACTACGGCTTCGAGAAGCCTTCCACCAAGGCTGCCGTCGCCATGCTCAAGGCTCTCGGCCTTGAGGGCAAGCGTCTGACCATCATCGTTCGCGATGAGGACGTCAACGCCTACCTGTCGTTCCGCAACATTCCCAAGACGTTCATCATCACCGCTGACGAGGCCAACACCTACGATCTCGTCAACAACAACGCCGTGCTGATGCCCGCCGACATCGCCGCTCACTTCGGGGAGGTGCTTGCATAAATGACCGCCCACGAGATCATCATCCGTCCGATCGTGTCCGAGCGTTCCTTCTCCGGCATGGAGCTGAACAAGTACACGTTCGAGGTCGCCAAGGATGCTAACAAGTATCAGATCAAGGACGCTGTCGAGGAGATTTTCGGCGTCAAGGTCGTTCGCGTGAACACCCTGACGGTCAAGCCCAAGACCAAGCGCGTGCGCTATGTCGCCGGCAAGACCCGTTCTTGGAAGAAGGCCATCGTCACGCTGGCCGAGGGCGACACCATCGAGGTCTTTGGCAACCAGGCCTAAGACTCGCTGCTGTTGAGTGAGCTCATGCCTCCCAACTAGGGGAGGCGAGAGCTCAAGGTTTTGGGCGTATAAAATGGACACGCCCGGAACCGTGTATACGTCCGGTGTCATCGCACCCGAGGCAGAACCTCGAATCCCTGTCTGCGATGGCTAACGGATTCCTATTGAAAGGGATTGTAATGGCTGTAAAGCACCTTAAGCCGACCTCCGCTGGTAGGCGTTGGCAGACGATCTCCGACTTCTCCGAGATCACCTGCACCAAGCCCGAGAAGTCTCTTCTCGAGCCCCTGCCCAAGAAGGCCGGTCGTAACAACAACGGCCGCATCACCACCCGCCACCAGGGCGGCGGCGTGAAGCGTCGTTACCGCGTGATCGACTTCAAGCGCAACAAGGACGGCGTGCCCGCCAAGGTTGCCACGATCGAGTACGATCCGAACCGTTCCGCTCGCATCGCTCTGCTGCACTACGCTGACGGTGAGAAGCGCTACATCCTGGCCCCCAAGGGCCTCGAGGTCGGTCAGACCATCATGTCCGGTTCTGACGCCGACATCAAGCCGGGCAACGCTCTGCCCCTCGCCGACATCCCCGTCGGTACGCTCATCCACGCCGTTGAGTTCCAGCCGGGCAAGGGCGCTGCTATCGCCCGTTCCGCCGGTAACTCCTGCCAGCTGATGGGTAAGGAGGGCAAGTACGCCATCGTCCGTATGCCTTCCTCCGAGATGCGCCGCATCCTCGTTACCTGCCGCGCCACCGTCGGTGAGGTCGGCAACGCCGATCACTCCAACATCGTCATCGGCAAGGCCGGCCGTAAGCGTCACATGAACGTGCGCCCGACCGTCCGCGGTACCGTCATGAACCCTGTCGACCACCCGCACGGCGGTGGCGAGGGCAAGAACCACACCTCTGGTCGTCCCTCCGTTACCCCCTGGGGTAAGCCGACGAAGGGCCTTCGTACGCGCAAGAAGAAGAAGGTCTCGAACCAGCACATCATTCGTCGCCGTAAGAAGTAATTTCGGATACCGAGTTTTAGGAGAAAGCACTTATGAGCAGAAGTCTCAAAAAGGGCCCGTTCGTGGAGACTCGCCTTCTCTCGCGTATCACCGCGATGAACGAGGCTGGCAAGAAGGACGTCGTGAAGACCTGGTCCCGCGCGTCCACCATCTTCCCCGAGATGGTTGGTCACACCATCGCCGTCCACGACGGCCGCAAGCATGTGCCCGTGTATGTTACCGAGTCCATGGTTGGTCACAAGCTCGGCGAGTTCGCGCCGACTCGTACGTTCCGTGGCCACAAGGCCAAATAGGGGGTTAACCGTAAATGGCAACTAAGTCTATTGAAACTGAGGCCACCGAGGTTCGCGCCGTCGCTAAGTACGTGCGTGTTTCCCCCAGCAAGGCCCGCCTGGTGGTCGATCTGATCCGCCGCAAGCCTGTCGCTCAGGCCTTCGACATCCTCCACTTCTGCGACCGCGCCGTCGCCGTGGATGTCGAGAAGGTTCTCCGTTCCGCCGTTGCGAACGCCGAGAACAACAACGGTCTGCGTGCCGACAACCTGGTTGTCGCCGCTGCCTATGTTGACGAGGGTCCGACGCTTAAGCGCATCCGTCCCCGCGCCAAGGGTTCCGCTTCTCGCATTCTGAAGCGTACTTCCCACATCACCGTCGTCGTTGCTCCTCGAAAGGAGGCGTAAAGCTGTATGGGTCAGAAAGTCTACCCCACCGGCTTCCGTCTTGGCATTACCGAGAACTGGCGCTCCCGCTGGTTCGCAGAGAAGGATTACGCTAAGACCCTCGGTAACGATCTCGAGATCCGCAAGTACCTCGAGAAGCGTCTTTCCCGCGCAGCTGTCTCCCGCGTCGAGATCGAGCGCGCTGGCGACAAGGTGAAGGTCATCATCCTCACCGCTCGCCCCGGCGTTGTCATCGGTAAGAAGGGTGCCGAGATCGATACCCTCCGTACCGAGCTCGAGAAGGTCGCTGGCGTCTCCAAGGGCCAGCTCTCCGTCGACGTTGTCGAGGTCAAGCGCCCCGAGCTCGACGCCAACCTCGTTGCTCAGTCTATCGCCGAGCAGCTCGAGGGCCGCGTTGCCTTCCGTCGCGCTATGCGCAAGGCTGTCCAGTCCGCCCGCAAGGCCGGCGCTAAGGGCATCCGTATCCAGTGCTCCGGTCGTCTCGGCGGTGCCGAGATGGGCCGTCGTGAGTGGTACCGCGAGGGTCGCGTGCCTCTGCACACCCTCCGTGCCAAGATCGACTACGGCACGGCTGTCGCCAGCACCACCATGGGCGCTTGCGGCGTGAAGGTCTGGATCTACCTGGGCGAGAAGCTCCCGGGCCAGCCTGTTCCCAACCCTGCACTCGAGGGCTCTTCCCGTCCTCGTCGTCGTAACTCCGAGAGGAGGGGTCAGTAGTGCTTGCCCCTAAGCGTATTCTTCACCGCAAGGTGCAGCGTGGCTCCATGAAGGGCCAGGCCAAGGGTAATACCGAGCTGCATTTCGGCGAGTTTGGTATCCAGGCTCTCGAGGCCCATTGGATCACCAACCGTCAGATCGAGGCCGCTC
>WGSQ01000014.1 GCA_014871605.1 Collinsella sp.
GGCCAGGGCTATTTGGGCCTGGGTCGCTCTGCCGCGGGCATGCTCGATGCCGAGGATTTCGATCGTCTTGCAGGTTTGTTCCCCGGCGTGTCTTCTCGAGGCGATTCGTACCGCGTGCGTCTGGTGCAACGTGACGATGACGCGACGGCGTTCGAGGCCGAATATCTCTCGCAGCGCGAGGCCGCGGCCGAAGACCTGATGCTTGCTTGTCGCATGACGCGCGGTGTCGCGTCCGACCTTTTGGTTCGCGCGGCTCGTGCCGTCCCGGCCGATGAGCTGACAGCTGCCTGCGATCGCGCGCTCGAATTGGGTCTTGCCACCTGGGTGCCCGAGACGCTCGGAGTCCATGAGGGACCCTTCACTTCGGCAGATGTCATCGCGGGCCATGTTCGAGCTCGTTTAGCGCCGACACACCTGGGCTGGCTCGATGGAAATGTTCTGTTCGAGCTGTTTTGGGATCTAGCTTAGGTCGCTCGGGTAGAATTACCGAAATATATACGCTGCTGTGAGCAGGAGGTTGCCGCGCATGGCGACGATGAACGAAAAAGATTACTACGAGATTCTGGGTGTCTCCAAGGACGCCACCTCACGTGATATTCAAAAGGCCTTTCAGCAAAAGGCCCGCAAGCTCCATCCGGACGTCAACAAAGAGCCGGATGCCGAGGAAAAGTTTAAAGAGGTTTCCGAGGCCTACGCCGTGCTTTCGGACGAGCAGAAGCGTTCGCGCTACGACGCCATGCGTTCGGGCAACCCCTTCGCCGGCGCTCCTACGGCTTCGCCCTATGGCGGCGGCTACGCCGGCAGCGCGGGCTATGGCAATCCCTTTGAGGGCGGTTTTCCCTTTGGTGGCGCCTGGGGCCAGCCGCGTCGCGGGCAGGCTGCCTACAATCCCGAGAACGGCGCCAACGTGGTCGTCGATATCAAACTCGACGCCAAGGAGGCCAAGGGCGGTGCCCGCAAGACCGTCCGCTACACGCGCTTCGATACCTGTAACAACTGCGGCGGTTCGGGCTCCGTTTCGTCTGAGCATGCCCATACCTGCCCGAGCTGCGGTGGCCGCGGCCACATCGACGTCGACCTGTCCTTCCTGTTTGGTGCGGGCACGTTCCAGTCGGTCTGCCCCGAGTGCGGCGGTTCCGGTAAGGTCGTGGCCGACCCCTGCCCTGATTGCGGCGGCAGCGGTCGTACTCGCGTAACCTCCGAGCAGACGATTGAGTTTCCTGCCGGCACGCACGATGGCGACGAGGTCCGCATTGGCGGCATGGGTCACGCCGGCACCAACGGCGCCTCTGGCGGTGATCTGGTCGGTCGCGCCCATGTTGAGGCCGAGCGCCTGGAAGGCAAGGCCCGTACCGGTTTTTACCTGATGGGCATCGTGGCGCCGTTTTTGGTGCTATCGGCCATCTCGGGCGTGTTCTCGGCCTTTGCCGTGATGTGCTTTATTCCGTTTGCCATGGGCCTGTTCATGGTGCTCTCGGACGGCGTGCTGCACCGCAGCCTGCTGTGGTGGAAGCGCGGCGCGATGCAGTTTGCCAACGGTTTTGCCAACGGATTTATGTTTGCGCTCGTGTCGGTTTGGTTTGCGAGCTGCTCGCAACGTGCCATGCTTTCACCCTACGCAATGCAATAACATCAAACCCTCTGTTTGCGGCCGGCCCAGCTTGGGTATAGGACGCACTGTGACAATAATGAAAGTCGGAAGGATTCGGTCGTGTCGGAAAATAGGGATTACTACGAGGTGCTTGGCGTCGACAAGGATGCCGACGCGCGGACGATTAAGCGCGCGTTTCTAAAGAAGGCCCGTACCGTACACCCGGACGTTTCGGACGACCCCGAGGCCGAGGCCAAGTTCAAAGAGCTCAACGAGGCATATTCCGTTCTTTCCGATGAGCAGAAGCGTGCTAACTACGACCGTTACGGCATTGCCGACGGCCCTGGTGGTTCGGGCTACGTCGACATTAACGATATCTTTGGCGGCATGGGCATGGACGACCTCTTCTCGTCGTTCTTTGGCGGCGGTGCCGGCGGTGGCGCCCGAAATCGCCGTGAGCGTCGTCGCGGCCGCGACATGGCCATCTCGCTTTCGGTGACGCTCGAGGAGGCGGCACTCGGGTGCAAAAAGACGATCAGCTATGACCGCCTTGCTCCCTGTGAGGATTGCAATGGCACCGGTAGGGCCGAGGGCGCGCAGGAAAAGCAGTGCAGCCGCTGCCACGGCACGGGCTATGTCACGACGGTCCAGCGTTCGTTCCTGGGCCAGGTTCAGTCCTCTTCGCCTTGTCCCGACTGCCACGGCGAGGGCACGGTCATCGATCATCCCTGCGAGACCTGCGACGGTCAGGGCCGCACGCCTTCGCATGAAAAGATCGACATCGATATCCCCGCCGGCGTTTCGACCGGTCGCCAGCTGCGCGTGAGCGGCTTTGGCGAGGCTGGCCTTCGCGGCGAGCCCTCGGGCGACCTGATCGTCAACGTGCGCGTCGCCGACCACGAGCGTTTTAAGCGCAACGGTGACGACCTGTACCTCGTGAGCGATATTTCGATTGCGCAGGCAGCGCTCGGCTGCGAGATCGAGGTCGAGGGCATTATGCCCGATGAGGTCGTCAAGGTGACGGTCCCTGCTGGTACACAGTACGGCGACACCGTGAGCGTCAATAATTACGGCATGCCGCGCATTGGCGGTGGCGGTTCGCGTGGTCGCCTGATCGTGCAACTGCGCGTGGTCGTTCCCACCAATCTTTCCAATAAGCAACACGAGCTGCTCCGTGCTTTTGCCGATGAGATGGGCGATGACGTCGCTTCCGGTAAGAAGTCGGTGACCGACCGTATCAAGAGTGCCCTCGACGATATCCTCGATTAAGGAGCCCGCGTGCTCGCACCCCATATTTCCGTCGTCAACCTCGGCTGCCGCGTCAACCGGGTTGAGTCTGACCGTATCACTGCCGATCTTATGCGCCTGGGCTTTGCTATTGTGGATCCCCAGGATGCCGATCTGATCGTCATTAACACCTGTGCCGTTACGGGCGAGGCCGAGGCCAAGACCCGTAAGGCCGTCCGTCATGCGCTGGCCCATCCTAACGACCCTTACGTGGTCGTAACCGGCTGCGTCGTCAACCTGCATCCCGAGGAGTTGCTGGAGCTCTCCGATCGCGTGATCGCCGAGCCGTCCAAGATTGACGTCGCCGAGCGCGTCTGCGAGGTGCTGGGTGTCGAATCCGATAGCGTTCCCGCCTGCAGCGATGGCGAGGTGGTCGATGCGCTCGGTCGCTCTCGCCTGGGCGTGAAGATTCAGGACGGCTGCAACCATCGCTGCACCTATTGCATTGTGTGGAAGGCACGCGGCCCCGAGCGCTCCGTGCCCGTCGAGTCCGTGCTCGAGCAAGTTCGCGAGGCCCAGGAGGCCGGCGTGCCCGAGGTGGTGCTGACCGGTGTGAACCTGGGTGCCTACGATGGCAAGAGCGCGACCGACGAGCACGTCGAAATCGATGAGCTGCTCGAGGCCATCATGGAGCGCACGTCTATTCCGCATGTGCGCATTTCCTCGGTCGAGCCCATGGATATCTCTGAGCGCCTGCTTAAGGTTATGGCGCGCTATCCGCAGCGTATTGCGCCGTTTTTGCACCTGCCCGTGCAGTCTGGTTGCACGGCGACCCTGCATCGCATGGGTCGACCCTATAGCGCCGAGGCCTTTGAGGACACGGTGCGTATGATTCGTGCCAACCTTCCACAGGCGTCGCTTTCATGCGACGTTATCGTTGGTTTTCCCGGCGAGACGGACGAGGAGTTCGAGGAGTCGCTGGCGCTGTGCCGTCGCGTGGGCTTCTCGCGCATGCACGTGTTCCGCTACAGCAAGCGCCCCGGCACCCTTGCCGCCGACATGCCCGACCAGGTGGCCCCTGAGGTCATGGCCGAGCGTAGCCGTCGTATGCGTGCCGCAGCACAGGAGCTCGCTATTGCCGACGCCCGTCGTCGCGTGGGCACCGTTGAGCGCGCTGTGCTCGAATATGGTGACAACCTGACGCTCGGCTCGTTCCATCATGCCCGTCTTGATGATACCTGTGGACTCACAGCCCCGTGCCTGCTCGATGTTGCTATCATCGGAGTCGATGATTCCGGCTTGGTCCATGCACGCAGGGAGGTTCATGGAAGCCTCGAAGATTAGACTTACCGTTCCCGAGGGGATTGACCCCTCGCGCGTTTTGGGTGCCGGCGACGGTGTCCTTCGCGCGCTTGAGAACTTAGTGCACGCCCATGTGGTTGCTCGCGGCGACAGTATTGGCGTGAGCGGCGATCCGGACGAGGTCGAGCTGGTGGCGCGTTTTTTCGAACATGCCTTTCGCGAGACGGCTGCCGGCCGCACGCTTTCTGCCGACGATGTCTCGCGCTGTCTGGCCGTCCTGCGCGACGGCGAGCATGATGCCTCGTCGCTGCGCGATGACGTGCTGCTTTCGTATCGCGGCCGTGTCATTCGTCCCAAGACGCTCGGGCAAAAGCGCTATGTGGATGCCATCCGCTCTCATACCATCACGTTTGGCCTGGGTCCCGCCGGCACCGGTAAGACCTATCTGGCCATGGCGCTCGCCGTTGCTGCACTCAAGCGCCACGAGGTGGGTCGCCTGGTCCTGACGCGCCCCGTTGTCGAGGCGGGGGAGAACCTGGGCTTCTTGCCCGGCACCCTGGAGGAAAAGATCGATCCCTACATGCGTCCGCTCTACGATGCCCTTTTTGACATGATGGATCTCGAGCGCACCGATGAGCTTATGGAGCGTGGCGTGATCGAGATCGCCCCGCTCGCCTATATGCGCGGTCGAACGCTGAGCGATGCCTTCGTGGTGCTCGACGAGGCGCAAAACACGACGCCCGAGCAGATGAAGATGTTCCTGACGCGTCTGGGCTTTAATTCCAAATTCGTGATCACCGGCGACCTGAGCCAACGCGACCTGGTGGGTCGTCGCGGCGGCCTGGCCGATGTCGAGAGAATTTTGGGCCGCGTCGACGATGTGGCGTTTTCGCACCTAGAGCGCGCCGATGTGGTGCGCCATGCCCTGGTGGGCCGTATCGTTGAGGCCTATGATGCATACGACGATGCGCGCGAGCAGCGTGCGCGCGACCGAAAGGAGTCCCGTTGAGTGTATTGATCAGCAACGATGCCGAGCTCGATACGCTGCTCGAAGCCCCCGAGGTAGAGCACATCTGCGAGGTTGTGCTTTCTGCCGAGGGCGTTGAGCGTGAGGTTGAGATCTCCCTTTCGTATGTCGATGAGGACGAGATGCATGATCTCAACCACGAATGGCGCGGTATCGATCGCACGACCGACGTGCTCTCGTTTGAGTGCGACTCGGCTTTTGACGATGACATTCCCGCCGATGAGACGCTCGAGCTCGGCGATATTATCCTGGCCCCGCAGGTCATTGCCCGCCAAGCCCCCGGTTTTGGCAACAGCCCCGCCGACGAGTGCCGCCTGATGCTCGTGCACGGCATGCTTCACCTGCTTGGCTACGATCATATTGAGGACGACGAGGCCGAGGTCATGGAGGCGCGTGAGGACGCTATCCTGCGCGATCTGGCGCTCGAGCGCGGTGAGGATCCCAAGCTCGTTCACGTCGGTCCCATCACCAACCATGCCCACGACTAGGAGCCGTCTATGATTCCCGGATCGAACAAGGACCATCCGTCCTTTTTAAAGTCGTTCTCCTATGCCATGGAGGGCTTCGTTACCGCCGTTAAGACCGAGCGCAACATTAAGGTCATGCTCGTGGCCGGTGTGTGCACTGTCATTGCCGGCTGCATCGTGGGGCTCGACATTGCCGAGTGGGGTACGGTCATCATCTGCTGCGGCCTAGTGATTCACGGCGAGCTGTGCAACACCGCCATGGAGGCGATCGTCGACCTGGCAACCCAGGAGCTCCATCCGTTGGCCAAGCGTGCGAAGGATATCGCCGCCGCTTCTGTCTACGTTCTTTCCATTACCGCCGCGATCGTGGGTCTTTTGGTATTTGCCCACGCGCTCGGCTTTATTTAGAAAGGGATTCCCATGTCCGACAATATGCAGCCTGCCGATGAGATTCTGGACGACGAGTCCCTGGACGCGGTGGATGGCGAGGAATTTGAGGAAGTCGAGGAGTTCGACCCGTTTGAGGGCATGAGCGATGAGGAGCTCGACGCCCTGTGCGACGAGGACGAAAGTCTCGCGGGCTTTGGTGACGTGGAACCCGGCTTCCGCAGCGGCTTTGTTGCCCTGGTCGGCCGTCCCAACGCCGGCAAGTCCACACTGCTCAACGCCTGCTACGGCAAGAAGGTCGCCATCACCTCTCCGGTGGCCCAGACCACGCGCCGCCGTATGCGTGCCGTGGTCAATCGCCCCGGCTACCAGCTGGTCTTCGTCGATACCCCGGGTATTCACAAGCCCAAGGACGGCCTGGGCTCCGAGCTCAACAAGAGCGCACTGTTCGAGTTGAACGATGTCGACGTCGTCGCGTTTTTGATCGATGCCACCAAGCCCATCGGCAGGGGAGACGCCTGGGTCGCCGAGCGTGTTAAGAGCGCCCGCTGCAAAAAGGTCCTGGTGCTCACCAAGGCCGACGAGGCCGACCCTGCCCAGGTTATGGAGCAGCTCAAGGCTGCTCACGAGCTCATGGAATATGACGACGAGATCGTGACGTCGTCGGTCAAGAACTTTAACGTCGATGCGTTTATCGAGACCGTCGCACACTTTTTGCCCGAGGGCCCGCGCTGGTTCCCCGCGGACATGGGCACCGACGCGTCTGACGAGACGCTCGTTGCCGAGTTTGTGCGCGAGAAGGTCCTGCGACGCACCCGCGACGAGATCCCGCACTCCGTGGGCGTTATCTGCGACTCGCTCGAGCAGACCAAGAAGGTCCTGCGCGTACACGCCACGATTTACGTGGAGCGCGAGGGCCAGAAGGGCATCATCATCGGCAAGGGTGGCGAGATGATCAAGCATATCGGCATCGATGCGCGTCGTGACCTTGAGCGTATCTTTGGCACCCAGGTCTTTTTGGAGCTGGATGTGAAGGTCAAGGCCGGCTGGCGCGACGACGAGGCGCAGATCCGCCGCTTTGGCTATAACGCCGAAGATTAGTCCGCGTCAATGGCAGGTTCTCGTACATATCGCACGAAGGTGCTCGTCCTCGACAAGACCAAGCTCAAGGAAACCGACCTGATCTTGACGATGCTCGACGAGCGGGGGCGGCAGGTGCGTGCCGTGGCAAAGGGAGCGCGTAAGCCCGGCGGTCGCCTGGCGGCGCGCTGCGAGCTGTTCTGTACCGTGGATATGCTGCTGGCGCATGGGCGCTCGCTCGACGTGGTCTCTCAGGCAGAACTTATGGAGGCACCGCTTGGTGCTGCTCCCGATTACGAGGCGACGTGTGCTGCAAGCGCGATTGCCGAGGTCGCTCGCGTGTGTTCGTTCGAGGATGCCGAGGACCCCTTTACCTTTGCCATTACGCAGCGGGCGCTCGCGCTTGTTGGCAGTGGACTCGATTCGGCACATATGGACCTGATCGTGGCGGCGTTTGTCTTTAAGCTGCTATCGCATATTGGCTATCGGCCCGATTTCTCGGCTTGTGTCTCGTGCGGCGACCCCATGCTCTCGTATTTCTCGGCCCAGGCGGGTGGGCTTCTGTGCGGGTCGTGCGCCTCGAGCGTGCCCGGAGCCGAGTTGGTATCGGTCGGTGAGGTCGCATGGCTGCGCGCCCTTATGTCCATGACGTTCGATGCCCTTATGGCTGAGCAGATCGATCCGCATACCGCAGCGTTTTTGCTGGGGCTTTCGCATGTTTGGGCCGCCACGCATACCGATCAGCGGCTCCGTGCGATGGAATTCATGTTGGGTCGGTGATGATGCGCAGCCGCGGGCTGCTTGTGGTAACATACCGACCTGTTGGTACCTCGACCTTGGATGCTCGCTCCACCGGCGGCTTCCCAGTCCGAGGCGAATAGAGTCGCCCGCGGGCGACGCGAAACGAAAGGTGAAACAATGACTGTTTCCAAAGAGCGCAAGGCGGAGCTGACTGCCCAGTTCGGTAACACCCCGGTCGACACCGGCAACCCCAAGGTTCAGGTCGCCATCCTGTCCGAGCGCATCAAGGAGCTGACCGAGCACATGAAGTCCCATCAGAAGGACTTCCACACCCGTCGTGGCCTGCTCATGCTCGTCGGCCGTCGTCGTCGTCTTCTCTCCTACATCAAGAAGAACGACATCGTCGAGTACCGTGAGCTCATCAAGGCTCTGGGCATTCGCGACAATATTCAGTAGCGAACTTGTACATGCTAAGAGCGTCCTGCATGCGGGACGCTCTTTTTGTGTAAGGGCGTGAACAATCACGCTCTGAAGCGTGGCGGGGGCAGGGGGCCCGCGTCACATGAGAAGCCCGCAGGCAAGGGGCCTGTGGGGTAAAGGAGAACAATGACACTCGTATCCAAGACCTTTGAGCTGTACGGCAAGACCTACACCTTTGAGTCCGGCGAGCTTGCCAAGCAGGCCACTGGCGCCTGTCTGGTCAAGCAGGGCGACACCACGATGCTCGATACCGTGGTCGTCTCCAAGGAGCGCAAGAACTATGACTTCTTCCCGCTGACCGTCGACTTCAACGAGAAGATGTACGCTGCCGGCCGCATCCCGGGTGGCTACCTCAAGCGTGAGGGCCGTCCCAGCGAGAAGGCCACGCTCACCGCGCGCATGATCGACCGTCCGATTCGCCCGAGCTTCCCGGACGGCTTCCGCAACGAGGTGCACATCGTCGCTACCTCGCTCGTCGCCGACCAGGTCAACCCCTTCGACGTCATCAACGTTATGGGCGCCTCCCTGGCCATGACGCTCGGCGGCGTGCCCTTCGAGGGCCCGCTTGCCTGCGTGCGCATCGGCCGTAACGTGGAGACCGGCGAGTTTATCGTCAACCCCACCTATGAGGAGCGCGAGAACTCCGATCTGGACCTGGAGCTGGGCGGATCCGCCGACTTCATTTCGATGGTCGAGGCCGGCGCCGAGGAGATCTCCGAGGACGACATGCTCGCCGCCATGAAGTTTGGCCAGGAGGCCCTTGCCGCTTTCTGCCAGGCTCAGGACGAGTTCGTCGCCGAGTGGGAGCAGGTCAACGGCCCCATCGTCAAGAAGGAGTACCCGCTCGACCAGCCCGTCGAGGAGGTCCAGGAGCGCATCTTCGCCCACTACGACGAGATGGCTGCCGCCCTTCGCGACGCCGACAAGCTCTCCCGTATCGGTAAGGTCGAGGCTCTGAAGGAGTCCATCCGCGCCGAGTTCACCGAGGAGGAGCAGGCCGCTTGGGAGCGCGAGATCCCCGTGGCGCTCAAGAAGCTCGAGAAGAAGGCTATGCGCACCATGGTCGTCGAGACCGGCGAGCGCGTCGACGGCCGTGCCGCCGATGAGATTCGCCCCATCATGGTGAAGGATAACTACCTGCCGCTCGTTCACGGCTCCGGTCTGTTCCAGCGTGGCCAGACCCAGGTGCTTTCCGTCCTGTCGCTCGGCATGCTCAACGAGGGCCAGCGTCTGGATACCATCGAGCCCACCGAGGGCAAGCGCTACATGCACCACTACAACTTCCCGCCGTTCTGCACCGGCGAGACCGGCCGCATGGGCAGCCCCAAGCGCCGCGAGATCGGCCATGGCAATCTGGCCGAGCGCGCTCTGCTTCCGGTGCTCCCCGACGAGAACGAGTTCCCTTACGCCATCCGCGTCGTTTCCGAGGTCATGGAGTCCAACGGTTCCTCTTCGATGGCTTCGACTTGCGGTTCCACGCTCGCCCTTATGGACGGCGGCGTGCCCATTAAGCGCCCGGTCTCCGGTATCGCCATGGGCCTGATCCAGGAGGAGGGCAAGACCGTGGTCCTGTCCGACATCCAGGGTCTCGAGGACTTCCTGGGCGACATGGACTTTAAGGTCACCGGCACCACCGAGGGCATCACCGCCCTGCAGATGGACAACAAGGCCACCGGCCTCACCTTCGACATCCTGGCCCGCGCTCTGCAGCAGGCCAAGGAGGGTCGCGCCTTCATCCTGCAGAAGATGCTCGATGTGATCCCCGAGCCGCGCCACACCACGCGCAGCACCGCTCCGCGCATCGTTTCCATCCAGGTTCCGACCGACAAGATCCGCGACGTCATCGGTTCCGGCGGTAAGGTCATCCGCGGTATCCAGGACGAGACCGGCGCCTCGGTCGACATCCAGGAGGACGGCACCGTCTTTGTCGGCGGCACCGGCGAGTCCGTCGACCAGGCCGTCGAGCGTATCAAGCTCATCATCAAGGTTCCCGAGCCGGGCGAGGAGTACACCGGTCGTGTGGTCTCCATCCAGCCCTTCGGCGCCTTCGTCAACCTGCTGCCCGGTAAGGACGGCCTGCTGCACATCTCCCGCGTCGCCAAGGGCCGCGTGGAGAAGGTCGAGGACGTCCTCAACGTGGGCGACGAGGTCAAGGTCGTCGTCATCGAGGTCGACGATCGCGGCAAGATCTCGCTCGATCGTCTTGATAAGCCCGAGGCCCCGGCTCGTGCCGAGGGTGCCTCCGAGGGCGACGGCGAGCACTTCCAGCGCCGTGAGCGTCCGCGTCGCGAGCGCTCCGAGCGTAGCGACCGTCCGCGCCGCCCCGGCGATAACGGAGGCCGCAAGCCCCGCCGTCACCACGACGCCGAGTAACAGCCGTACATAAGCAGCTCATGCAAGGGCGACTCCTAAGGGGTCGCCCTTTTGCTTGCGCCCGGGAGGGGCGCATATGAAGTTTCCTGCTCTACAGTCCTGCGCAAGACGGAACGCACATTAAGTGCTTTCCTTTGCGTGCGGAACTCGCGATAAACTTCATATGCGCCCCTCCCGGGCGCAAGCAAAAGGGCTGGTTAGTGCCGCTCGCTATTTAGTTAGACAGTCTATTCAGTAGTCAGATTTCAGATCTGTAGATAGCCGCAGCAGCATCTTCCCAGATAAAACCGACCAAAACAAACCTGTCCCTTTTTGGCAGGTTTCCCGTGGGGCGGGCACTGATGAAGTTTATCGCGAGTTCCGCACGAACAGGAGGCCACTTAATGTGGCCTCCGTCTTGCGCAGGACTGTAGAGCAGGAAACTTCATCAGCGCCCGCCCCACGGGAAACCGGCGGGATAGACCAGTTCAGATGGGGCTTTGATGCATGGGTGGTCTGTTGTTGTGCAAATGGGTATCATACTGTGGTTATTGCATCGACTCTGTGATGCATGTTTGTACGTTCCCGGCGGTCGGTTTGCCAGAAGCGCCCCGTCGGTTGTTCCAGACCCGTTTCGAAGAAAGGAAACCACACTCACCTATGGCAGCTAAAAAATCATCTCCCTTGAAGATTATCCCGCTCGGCGGCCTTGACGGCATCGGCAAGAACATGACGGTCTTCGAGTGCGGCGACGACATGGTGCTCGTCGACGCCGGTCTCATGTTCCCGGATGACTCCCAGCCCGGTATCGACCTGGTGCTTCCCGACTACACCTATGTTCTAGAGAACGAGGAGAAGCTCCGCGGTATCGTCGTCACCCACGGCCACGAGGACCACACCGGTTCGCTTCCGTATCTGCTGCAGGACCTCAACAATAAGGTGCCCATCTTCTCGAGCAAGCTGACGCTTGGCTTTATCGAGGGCAAGCTTTCTGAGTTCCGCATCCGCGCACCCAAGTTCCGCGAGGTCAAGGGCGGCAGCCATGTCAACCTCGGCGGCATCTCGCTCGACTTCTTCTCGATGACGCACTCCATCCCCGGCGCTCTGGGCGTGTTCATCCGCACCAATCAGGGCACCGTTATGCACACCGGCGACTTTAAGCTCGACCAGACGCCCATCGACGGCGTCACGCCCGACTATGCTGCTATCAGCCGCTTTGCCAAGCAGGGCATCGACCTGCTGCTTTCCGACTCTACCAACGCCACGGTTCCCGGCTTTACCAAGTCCGAGGCAGAGGTTGGTCCCAACCTGCTGCACGCCATCAAGAACGCCCCGGGTCGCGTGTTCGTCGCTTCGTTCTCGAGCCACATCCATCGTTTGCAGCAGATCTGCGATGCCGCCCGCAAGTGCGGCCGTAAGGTCGTTGTGACCGGTCGCTCCATGCTCACCAACACCCGCGTCGCGCGCGAGCTGGGCTACCTCAACATCGACGATGCCGATATTATCGATGCCTTCGACATTGATAACCTGCCCGACGACAAGATCGTCGTCATGTGCACTGGTTCGCAGGGCGAGCCGCTGTCGGCTCTGTCCCGCATGGCCAATGGCGAGCACAAGACGCTTTCCATCCACGAGGGCGATACCGTTATCCTCTCTGCAACTCCTGTTCCCGGCAATGAGAAAGCCGTCCAGCAGGTCGTCAACAGCCTTGCCAAGCTCGGCTGCGACGTGTGGGATAAGAACCGCGCTCTCGTCCACGTCTCCGGTCACGGTAGCCAGGAGGAGCTCAAGCTCCTGATGGCCATGGCCAAGCCCACGTACTTTATGCCGGTTCACGGTGAGGCCGTGCACCTGCGCGCCCATGCCCAGCTGGCCCGCAAGATGGGTCTCAAGGACGATCATATCTTTATTCTCGATAACGGCGACACGCTCGAGATGCGCGGCGGTATCGTCAAGCGTGGTACGCCCGTCGAGTCCGGCGTCGTCTATGTTGACGGCCTGCGCATCGGCGACACCGACCCCATCGTCCTGCGCGACCGTCAAAAGCTCGCCAACGACGGCATGGTCACAGCCGTTGCCATCGTCTCGCTCAAGCACAAGAAGATCGAGGCCATCGAGTTCTCGGGCCGCGGTGTTTCGTTTGCCATCGACGATCAATTCTCCGAGGATGCCTCCGCGTCCATTATGAAGACGATCGAGAAGGGCAAGTTTAGCTTTACCAGCAGCGGCTCCGATGCCATTCGCAAGGCCGTGCGCGATTCGCTCTCCAACTTCATTTGGAGCCGTACGCGTACCCGTCCGATGATCATCCCGGTCGTCATGGAGGTTTAGTTTGGCGCGCGGATCTGCACAAAACGCCAAAGGCAATAAAGCCAACAACCAACCGGCATCTGCTAAGGGTGCCGGTTCCCATCTGCGTGCCAATAAGGGCCATGAGGCAGACTTCGACGATTTTGAGCCCTTGGTCGAGCCTTCGGCCAATCGCGATATCGCCGGCGTGGTCATTGCCGTTTTGGCGATCGCGTCCTTCATTGCCGTTATCTCACCGGCAACTGCGCCCGTGACGGCTGCTGTTGCCGGGTTCTATCACCTGGGCTTTGGCCTGGGCGCCTACGTGCTGCCGATCGTCATCTTGCTGTTTGCCGCCACGCTCTTTTTGGGTGAGGACTCGCCGCTCAACGTGCGCTCTGTTGCGGGCGGCGCCGTGGTCTTTATCGCCGTCGTCTCCATTCTTTCGCTGATGGTGCCGGGCACGAGCGATTCGTGCGACCTTATGTTTACGCCGCAAAATCTGTCCGCCTCGGGTGGCTACATCGGGGCGTTTATTGCGAGTGCGCTGCAGAATGCCCTGGGTAAGCCTATCGCGATGGTGGTCCTGTTGGGTCTGGCCGTCGTTGGTTTTGTCATCATCGGCTTTTCTGTGGGTGGTGTGCTGCGCTCTGCCCGCGACCGTGCGGCAGATTTTGCCGAACGCCGTCGTGCCGATGTCAACGCCAGCCCTTGGGGTGACGACGAAGCCCTGTCGGTGCCCGGCGTTGCCCGTCCGCACCTGAGCATTCTTCGTCAAAAGGGCTCCGATGCTGCCGTGACCACGGTCATGGGCAACGATGTGGACCCGGTTTTGGACGATGATGACGAGGACGAGGATCCGTTTGTTGACGTGTCCGATGCCGTGGATGCCGAGCGGGCCAAGACAACGCTGTTGCCGCGCCGCCATGCCAAGAAGGGCAAGGCCACACCCAAGTTGAATACAAGTGAGCCCGACCCGTCTTGGTCCGATAGCGAGATTGAGCTCACCGAGGGCGATGACGAGGACGACGAGGCTCCGATTGAGACCGCAAAGACAACTTTGCTGCCGCGTCGCCATGCAAAGCGCGGCCAGGTAACCGGCCAGCTTTCGATGGAAGACGACTCCGACAAGATCGACGAGTCCGAGCCGCCGTTTGCCGTGAATCCTGTTTCGGCAGCACCTCAGATCCCCGACTTCTTGAAGCATCCCAAGGTTGCCGATGCGTCTGCCTCGAGTGCTGTCGAATCGGCTGCGGCTAGCGATGGGGGAGCGGACGGCGGCGCCGCAGATAACGAGGGCGAAGAAGAGGACGGCCTCAAGCTTCCGCCGCTCGAGATCCTGCACGCCAACCCGCAGTCGGCGTCCGCCGCGTCTTCGGACAAGGAGCTGGAGCAGACCGCTGAGTCACTGCAATCCACCTTGCTTGAGTTTGGCCGCAGTGCCCGCGTGGTCGGCTGGATCGCCGGCCCCACGGTTACGACCTTTAAGCTTCAGCCCGGCGAGGGCGAGCGCGTGAGTAAGATTTCGAGCCTTGAGGACGATATCGCGCTTTCGCTCGCTGCCCAGTCGGTGCGTATCTTTGCCCCGATCCCCGGCACCTCGCTCGTGGGCATCGAGATTCCCAACCGCAAGCGCCAGAACGTCAACCTGGGCGACGTTCTGCCCTATGTGAAGGGCGGTCCGCTCGAGCTAGCCATTGGTCGCGATGCCGAGGGCACGCCGGTTGTCGCCGATCTCGCCAAGATGCCCCACCTGCTTATTGCCGGTACCACGGGTTCCGGTAAGTCGGTCATGATCAACTCCATCATCACGACCCTGCTCATGCGCGCCCTTCCCGAGGATGTTCGCCTGATCATGGTCGACCCCAAGCGCGTCGAGCTTGCGGGCTATAACGGTCTGCCGCATCTCTATGTGCCCGTGGTGACCGAGCCCAAGCAGGCCGCGAGCGCTCTGCAATGGGCCGTGTCCGAGATGGAGCGTCGCCTGAAGGTATTCGAGCGTCTCAACGTGCGTAAGATCTCGACCTACAACGAAAAGCAGGCCGCCGGCGAGTTTGAGCATTACGATAACCCGCCGCAAAAGATGCCCTACCTGGTCATCATCATCGACGAGCTTTCGGACCTGATGATGGTCGCCGGCAAGGACGTGGAGGCCTCGATTGTGCGTATTGCGCAGCTGGGCCGTGCCGCCGGCATTCATCTTATCGTGGCCACGCAGCGCCCCAGTTCCAACGTAGTGACGGGCCTTATCAAGGCCAACATCACCAACCGCATCGCCTTTAATGTCGCCACGGGCATCGACTCGCGCGTCATCATCGACCAGATGGGTGCCGAAAAGCTCACCGGTTTGGGCGACATGCTGTTCTCCAAGGTCGACTGGGGCAAGCCTCGCCGTATCCAGGGCTGCTTTGTCTCGGACGACGAAATCAACGAGATTGTCGAGTTCGTCAAGTCGCAAAGCGAGCCCGACTACCACGAGGAGATTCTGTCCGCCGTGGCGCCCGCTTCCATGTCCATGGCTGGTGGCGGCGGCATTGTCCGCACCGGAGTCGCCGAGCCGCAAGATGACGACCCGCTTATCTGGGAAGCCGCCCATATTGTGGTGGAATCGCAGCTGGGCTCCACATCTGGCCTGCAACGTCGTCTGAAGGTTGGCTATGCGCGCGCCGGGCGTATTATGGACATGCTGGAAGAAAAGGGTGTCGTCGGCCCGCCCGACGGTTCCAAGCCGCGCGAGGTCCTGTTGGACGAGGAGGGGCTTGCCGCGCTGGAATCTGTCGACGCCGAGATGGCACGTGAAGATCGTGAGTTTGGAGGATTCTGATGGCTGCACGCTTTGGTGACATGCTGCTCGAGCAGCGTCGCCGAATGGGCCTTTCCATTCAGCAGGTCGCCAACACCATCAAAATCAGGCCGCAGATCATCGAGTTTTTCGAGACCGGTAATTTTGCTTCGATGCCGCCGCGTGGCTATGCGCAGGGCATGATTTCGAGCTATGCTCGCTTTTTGGGCCTCAATCCGCGTGAGGTCGTCAATGCCTACTTTGACGACCTGATGGCGTACGAACGCGAGACGTCGCAGCAGGGCGGTCGTTTCCAGGACGCTGCCGGCTACGTCAATTCGCGTTCCTCTGTCGATAACGGGCGCTTCCTGATGGTTCAGGGCGGTCGTTCGACCCGCTATGGACAGCGTCCTCAGCAGGCCGGTTATATTACCGAGACGGGTTCGGGCGAGGAGATTCGCTCGCAGCGTGACCGGTTCCGCAGTACGCCGATGCCCGAGGACAGTGCACTTCCCGCTGCCCGCGGCGTGGCGCGTGACCCTCGTGCCGGCTACGGCGACGGCGGCTATTCCGATCGCGGTTACCGTGGTGTCTCCACCGGACGCTCTCGCGGTGGCTATGCGGACGCCGACACCACTCAGGTGACGCCGCGTCTTCGCTCTCAACCACAGCCGTATGGCCAGCGCTCTTCGGCTCCGCGTGCGGGCCAGCGTGCCTATCAAGGCCGCGGTGAACTTGCGCTCCGCTCGGGTCAACGCAGCCTTCAGGGCCAGGGTGGCTATCGCGGCCGTTCCGATAGCAATCGTGGTCGTATGCCTCAGGGAGGCGGCCGCAACAGTTCCAGTCGTGGACGCGGCGGATCACGTACTCCTCAAAACAACGGGCTCGATCCGCGTATCGTCTACGCCGGCATCGGTGCCGTGGTGTTGCTGCTGATTGTGCTCATCGTGGTGCTTCTGCGCGGCTGCGCATCTTCGGCGCCCGAGAACACGCCCGAGACGCC
The DNA here is from genome assembly GCA_014871605.1 of Collinsella sp. Classification (GTDB taxonomy): domain Bacteria; phylum Actinomycetota; class Coriobacteriia; order Coriobacteriales; family Coriobacteriaceae; genus Collinsella. Next base: position 16,729 of record WGSQ01000014.1, read on the forward strand.
CGCTGCCACCAAGACGACGACCAAGAAGTCTTCTAAGAAGACCGAAACGGTCGACGAGGACGAAGACACCGATGAGTCTACGGATGAGTCGGCTGATTCGGACGCTACCAAGACGACGGCCAAGAAGGAAGAGAACGAGGTCACGAAGGTCAAAGTCTCCGTTGCCAAGGGAAAGACCGCGTGGATTGAGGTCAAGGTCGACGGCAAGTCGGTCTATGGCGCCCAGGCGACTGGCCCCTTTGAGCAGGAGTACACGCCCGAGTCCTCAATCGAGATCACCACGTCCAAGCCTTCCGATGTCACCGTTACCAAGAACGGCGAAAAGGTCCGCTACGACACCAAGACCTCGGGCGTGGCGCGTGTGACGATCACCGTTCCCAAGAAGGAGACGTCTGATTCCGAGAATGGTGAAAGGTCTGATGGTACCGACACCACCGATGGTACCGATACCACCAACGGTACCGATGCCCAGTCCACGGATGGCGCCGATACCGCAACTGACGGTCAGACGCCTACCGATTCTACCGACTATTCGTACGATAGCTACTAAGCCGCTCGTACGCGAAAGGAAACATCATGGCTAAAGATTCCAGCTTCGACGTCGTGTCCGAGGTCAACATGCAAGAGGTCGACAACGCCTTCCAGCAGACCACGCGCGAGATTTCCCAGCGCTATGACCTTAAGGATTCCGGCGCCACGATCGAGCTTTCGAAGGGCGACAAGCTCTTTACGATCAACGCCCCGGCCGACTTTGTCTCCAAACAGATTATCGACGTGTTGAGCTCCAAGCTCATCAAGCGCGGCATCGACCTCAAGGCTGTCTCGTGGGATGCTCCGCAGGCGGCGTCGGGCGGCACCGTGCGCGTGCTCGGCCATATCGTCGAGGGTATCGACCAGGCGACCGCCAAGAAGATCAACAAGGACATCAAGGACCAAAAGCTCAAGGTCAAGGTGACCATCGAGGCCGACAAGCTGCGTGTTTCCTCTGCTTCGAAGGACGCGTTGCAGACCGTGATCCAGTTCCTGCGCGACCAGGACTACGGCCAGCCGCTGCAGTTCACCAACTACCGCTAATATCAATCGAAAGGACCGCTCTCCAACATGGATACACCTTTGGGCTCCGTGCTCTACATCACCCTCGGGTGTGCTAAGAACGAGGTTGACACCGACCGTATGCGTTCTCTTTTGACCGCCGCGGGCTACGAGGAGGCATTCGACCCGCAGGATGCCGATATCGCTATCGTCAATACTTGCTCGTTCCTCGCCTCCGCAACGTCCGAGAGCATCGAGACCACGCTCGAACTCGCCAACGAGGTTCAGGACGGCGTTCGTTCTTGCCCCATCGTTATGTGCGGTTGCGTGCCGTCGCGCTATGGCGATGACCTGCCTGACGAGTTGCCCGAGGTCGCTGCCTTTGTGAAGGCCGACGAGGAAGACGGCATCGTGGCGGTCATCGATGGCGTGCTGGGCGTCGAGCGCGAGATTGCTGCCTATATCCCGCAGGTCAAACGTACCGTCGAGGGTGCTGTCGCCTACGTCAAGATTTCCGATGGCTGCAACCGCTTCTGCAGCTTCTGCATGATCCCCTATATTCGCGGTCGCTATCATTCGCGCAATGCCGAGAGCATCATCTCCGAGGTGCGCGACCTGGTTGCCGGCGGTGTGCGCGAGATCGTGCTGATCGGCCAGGACACGGGCATCTGGGGTACCGACTTTGCCGACGAGGACGTCGCCGATGGCTCGCCGCGCAATCTGGCGCAGCTGTTGCAAGCCGTTTCCAATGCTGTGCGCCCGCAGAACGTCTGGGTCCGTGTGCTCTACCTGCAGCCCGAGGGCATGACTGACGAACTCATTGAGACCATTCGTGATACGCCCGAGGTGCTGCCCTATATCGATATCCCCGTGCAGCACTGCGACGCGCGCATTCTCAAGGCCATGCGTCGCTCCGGTTCGCGCCACGAGCTCGAGGATCTGTTCCGCGACCTTCGCGAGCGCATTCCCGGCATCGTGATTCGTTCCACGGCCATGGTCGGCTTTCCGACCGAGACCGACGACGAGTTCCGCGACCTTATCGACTTTATGGACACCGTCGGCTTTGACTACACGAGTGTCTTTGCCTACTCGCGTGAGGAAGGCAGCCTGGCCGCTAAGATGGAGGGCCAGGTCGATGAGGAGGTTAAGCTTGAGCGCGCCCAGGAGGCCATGGACCTGGCCGAGTCGCTAGGTTTTGCCGCCACCGCCGCACATGTGGGCGAGCGCGCCCAGGTAATCGTCGACGGTATCGAAGAGACCGAGGATGGCGCCGAGCTGATCGGCCATGCCTGGTTCCAGGCGCCCGATTCCGATGGCGCGGTGCATCTGGACGCTAGCGAGGCGTCCGTGGGCGATATTCTGACCGTCGAGTTTACCGATAGCTTCTGCTATGAGCTTATCGGTCATGTTGTGGAGTAGGAGAGCGTCGTGGCTAACGAGAGCAATAAGGAACTGACGAGTGTCTGGACGCCCGCCAACATCGTGACGTGCGTTCGCATTGTCTTTATCCCGGTGTTCATGATCGTGTCGGCGCTTTCTCACACGAGTGTTGCCGGTACGGATTGGAGCACCTTCGACGGCCCGCTCGCCGCCGCTGCCTTCATTCTGTATGTGATCCTGTCGTGCACCGATAAGGTCGACGGTTATCTGGCGCGTTCGCGCAACGAGATCACCGATTTCGGCAAGTTCTTGGACCCCATCGCGGACAAGCTGCTGGTGTTCTCGGCCCTGCTGCTGTTCTTGGATTTTGGCCAGGTGACCGTGTGGTCCGTGTTCATTATCCTGTTCCGTGAGCTTCTGGTGAGCGCCCTTCGCATGGTCGCGAGTGCGGCCGGTGTGGTCGTTGCGGCCGATAAGCTCGGCAAGTACAAAACGGCAACCACGATGGTCTCCATTTGCGGTTACCTGTGCGTTTTTGCTATGGCCGGCTTGCACCTTGGCCCGGTGGCGCTGACGCTCGGCATCTACTCGGTGTCGCGCTTCCTGTACGCCGTTGCCGTTGTCCTGACCGTTATCTCGGGCGCCCAGTACTTCTGGAAC
>WGSQ01000140.1 GCA_014871605.1 Collinsella sp.
GCGACCTGATTCGCGCCTCGATCGCGAAGGAGCAGATGCGCACGCCCGACGAGCAGGTCATCGGTTCACTCACCATGATCTATGACCACCATACCGGCGATCTGACGCGCCGCCTGGACGAGGTACAGCACGACTACACCGACGAGATCGTCTCAACCATGCATGTGCATCTGGATCACCACAACTGCTTGGAGATTCTGGCGCTCAAGGGTCGCGGCGAGCGCGTCTACGAGCTGGCCGACCGCCTGCTGGGGCTGCGCGGCGTTAAGCACGGCGAGCTCACGTGTGCCGCCACCGGACAAAGCCTAGGACTGTAGCGGGATTTCCCGCAGCGCACCTGCCAAAAAGGGACAGGTTTGTTTTGGCAGGTTTAGATGTTTTACCTACCAAAATAAACCTGTCCCTTTTTGGTCGGTTTTGATGAGGGAGAGCCGCATGCGGCATGTGCATATTCATGTGACGGGCATTGTGCAGGGCGTTGGCATGCGGCCGTTTGTGTATCGCGAGGCCATGGCGCATGGCATCTGCGGCTGGGTGCTCAACGCAGGCGACGGCGTGCATGTCGAGGCGCATGCCTCGGGTGCGGCCGTCGACGGCTTTGTCGCCGCGCTGTCGGAGCACGCACCCGCGGCTGCCCGCGTGGAGCGCGTCGACGTTGCGGATTTGGAGCCCGGCACTTGGGATACTGCCAATGAACAGGGTTTTCGCATTGTGGCATCACAGGACCAGACCGCGCATACGACGCTCATCTCGCCCGATATCGCCACCTGCGACGACTGCCTGCGCGAGCTGTTCGACCCCGCCGACCGACGCTATCACTACCCCTTTATCAACTGCACCAACTGCGGCCCGCGCTTTACCATCATCCGATCGCTGCCCTATGACCGAGCGGCCACCTCTATGGATCGCTTTCCCATGTGCCCCGAATGCGCCGCGGAGTATGCCGACCCACTTGAGCGGCGCTTTCATGCGCAGCCCGATGCCTGCTTTGACTGCGGGCCGCATATTACCTGGCGCGAGGCGACAGGCGGCATGGAGCTCGAGAGCTCAGAGGCGACGCCGGCTGTCGGCGGCACGCGCGAGTCTAGCGACGCCATTATCGAGCGCTGCGTCGAGCTGCTCGAGGCCGGCGGCATTGTTGCCATCAAGGGCCTGGGCGGATTCCACCTGGCTTGCGACGCCGCCAACGAGCAAGCAATAGTCGAGCTGCGCCGTCGCAAGCGCCGCAGCAACAAGCCGCTTGCCGTTATGGTGCGCGACCTTCCCGATGCTGAGCGCCTGTGCTATATCAACGACACCGAGCGCGACTTGCTGACCGGCAGCATCCGCCCGATCGTGCTGCTGCGCCGGCGCGCCGTTGGTATGGGAGATTCCTTCGATGCTCTCGCACTCGCACCGTCCGTTGCGCACGATCTGCCCGAACTCGGCGTCATGCTCCCCTATACCCCGCTTCAGCATCTGTTGCTTGCCGCGGCAGAAACCCATGACATGCACGCGCTGGTCATGACCAGCGGAAACTTGAGCGAAGAGCCCATCGAGACCGACGACGATCTTGCCTGGGAACACCTCGTTGCCGCCGGCATCGCCGACGCGCTGCTCGGCAATGACCGCGCGATCCTCTCGCGCTACGACGACTCCGTAGTGCGTGTGGTCGACGGTGCCGTTATGCCCGTGCGCCGCGCTCGCGGGTACGCCCCGCAGCCGTTGCCGTTGCCGGCACTCGCCAGCGCTGCGCCCTGCGTGCTCGCCTGCGGCCCGCAACAAAAGGCCACGATTGCGCTCACGCGCGAAGACGCGAATGGAACGTCGGCCTGTTTTGTGTCGCAGCATATCGGCGATGTCGAAAACGGTGCGACTTTCGATGCGTGGAATGCGGCACGCACGCGACTGGAAGACCTTTTTGACCTAGCGCCCGCCGCGCTGGCCTGCGATCTGCACCCCAGCTACTTATCGAGCCAATGGGCGCGCGAGCAGGCGCAGGAACAGGGCCTGCCGCTTGTCGAGGTTCAGCACCATCATGCGCACATCGCGAGCGTGATGGCCGAGGCCATCGCCGCAGGACAACTTGGGTCTGACGCGCGCGTGCTCGGCATTGCCTTCGACGGCACGGGTGCCGGCACCGACGGGACCATTTGGGGCGGTGAGTTTCTTGTCGCCGGCCTCGCCGATTTTGAGCGCACCGCGCACCTGCGTACCTGGGCACTTCCCGGCGGCGCCGCATCTGTGCGCGATGCCCGACGCAACGCCTTTGCCCTGCTCAGCGAACTCGGTCTGCTCGAGCACCCGGGTGCCGCGGGGCTCCTAGACAGCCTCGATGAGCAGACGCGCAATATCACGACCACGATGATCGAGCGGAACATCAACAGCCCGCGCACGAGCAGCATGGGCCGCTTGTTCGACGCTGCGGCCGCGATCCTGGGCATTTGCGGACAGGCAACCTACGAGGGCGAGCCCGCCATCGAGCTCGAAACCGCCGCCTGGCGCGCGCTCGGCGGAAAAAGCGCCTCTTCTACCGATAGCCAGGCTGGTGCATCAACACCTGCCGACGGCTCCCCGATTTTGGATCCCCAGCCGCTTTTCGAGGCACTTTTGGATGGAATCGAGGCCGGCGCGCCAACCGACAGGCTTGCACTCAACTTCCATATCGCCATTGCACGCGCATCGGCACGTATCGCAAGCGAAATCTGCACTCGCGAAGGCATCGACACCGTCGCGCTCTCGGGCGGCGTATTCATGAACCGACTTTTGCTTCAGCTCCTCACGCGCGAGCTCAAAGACGCCGGTCTTGCCGCCTTGGTTCCCCGCACTGTGCCCGTCAACGACGGCTGCATTGCCTACGGCCAGGCGGCGGTCGCCCGCGCTCGGCTCGCGCAGACCGCGCCGCGATAGGCAGTTTGGCCAGCCCATGCGCCGCCGTCTCACAGGTGTAACGCGTTTGCCCGCAACCCCCGCGAGCGCTACCATCAACTGATGGATCATTAAGCGCCTATCCAGCGCAAAGCGTATAAAAGGGAAACATTATGTGCCTTGCCGTTCCCGGTAAAGTGGTCAAACGCGACGACGACCTAAAGGCGACCGTCGACATGATGGGCATCGAGCGCCCCGTGTCGCTGCGACTTGTGCCGACGGCACAAGTAGGCGACTATGTTCTCATACACGCCGGCTTTGGCATCCAGATTGTCGACGAGCAAGAAGCGAAAGAGACGCTCGAGCTCGTCAACGCCATGACCGAGCTGGTCGAAGAGGACCAGCTCGCCACCAACCCGGCCGAGGCATACTAGTGGCGGCGGCGCAACCGGTTCACTCCGGTATCGACTTTTCGGCATTCCGCGACCCACGGCTCGCTCGCGAGCTCATCGACCGCATTCATGAGCTTGTCGGCGACCGCAGCATCAACCTTATGGAAGTCTGCGGCACGCATACCGTGAGCATTGGCCGCTATGGTTTTCGCTCCATTATGCCGGCGGGGCTCAAGCTGTTGAGCGGCCCGGGCTGCCCCGTCTGCGTTACCGCAAACCGCGACATCGACCACGCAATCGCACTCGCCAAGATGGACGGCGCCATCATCACTACCTTTGGTGACATGATGCGCGTGCCCGGATCGTCCACCTCGCTTGCCGCGCAAAAGGCAGCCGGACGCGACATCCGTATTGTCTACTCGCCGCTCGACGCGCTCGATATCGCCAAACACAACCCCGACCGCCCGGTCATCTTTATGGGCGTGGGCTTTGAGACTACGACGCCCACCATCGCCGCCGCCATCCTGGAGGCCGATGCACGCGGACTCCAGAACTTCTCGGTCTATTGCGCCCACAAGACCACGCCACCGGCGCTGCGCGCGATTGCCAACGACCCCGAGACCACTATCGACGGCTTTATCCTGCCGGGCCACGTCGCCACCATCACAGGCCTGGTACCCTTTGGCTTTTTGGTCGATGAGTTTAGGACCCCAGGCGTGGTCACGGGATTTGAGCCGGTCGATATTCTGCAGGGTATCTGCATGCTGGTGCAGATGGTCGTTGAGGGGCGGCCCGCGATCGACAACGCGTACCGTCGCGGCGTCAATGCGGACGGTAATCCCGTAGCGCGCCAGCTGGTCGAGCAGGTGTTTGAGCCGTGCGATACCACGTGGCGCGGGCTGGGACCGATTGCCGCCTCGGGCCTTTCCATCCGCCCCGAGCTCTCGCGCTTTGATGCCAGCTCCCGCTATGACGTGCCCGTTGAACCGACGGTCGAGCCGCGCGGATGCCGTTGCGGCGACGTGCTGCGCGGGGCCATCGCACCGAGCGACTGCCCACTTTTCGGCCACGCCTGCACGCCCGAGCATCCTGTTGGCCCGTGCATGGTGAGCTCGGAAGGCAGCTGCGCTGCGTACTTTAGATACCAAATCTAGCCCGAACGCCCCCACGCACCAGACGCACCACGATTGGAGTTTTCGATATGTCCCATAGCGTCACCGATAGCACTGTCCTGCTGGGCCACGGCTCCGGCGGGCAGATGATGAAGCGCATTATCGACGAGGTCTTTCTGGATGCCTTTGGGTCGCCCGAGCTGCTCGAAGGCAACGATGCCGGTGTCGCCGCCCTGCCCGCGAGCGGGCACATCGCCATGTCGACCGACAGCTTTGTGGTGACGCCGCAGTTCTTTCCCGGCGGCAATATCGGCAGGCTCGCCGTGTGCGGAACCGTCAACGACGTCGCGACCTCGGGCGCCAACGTGCGCTACCTATCGTGCGGCTTTATCCTCGAAGAGGGCTATCCCATGGACAAGCTGAGCCAGATTGTGCAAACCATGGCCGA
>WGSQ01000141.1 GCA_014871605.1 Collinsella sp.
AACGGCAAGGTCGGGTGCTTGGGAAACCCGCGGGGATTAGAGAGATTTGATACGGGTGCCGGCGGCGGTATCCTCGATGGTGAGGCCCAGGTCCTTGAGCTGGTCGCGGATGGCGTCGGCCAGATCCCAGTTCTTGGCGGCGCGGGCCTCGGCGCGGGCCTCGAGAATCTTGGCAGCGGCCTCGTCCACGTCGTCACCCGTGTAGGCAACCAAACCGGCGGCAACGCCCAGCAGGCCCAGCGGCAACTCGACCTTGGGCTCGGGGAGCTCAACGCCAAGCGTATCGAGCAGCTCGGCCAGCGTGTCGGCGGCGGCAAGCGCGGCGGCCTTGTCGGCAGCGTCGCCCGCCTGCTCCAGGTACTGGTTGCACTCGGTCACAAAGCCAAAGACGGCACCCATGGCACCAGCGGTGTTAAAGTCGTCGTCCATGCACTCCTTAAAGGTGGCACGGGTCTCGGCGGCCTTGGCGGCAAACGCCTCGGATGCTGCCTCATCGGCATCGGCCGTCGCATGGTTCGCGGCCCAGCGCAGGTTCTCGACCGTACCGGCGATACGCGTGAGCGAGTTCTCGGCACCCTCCAGGCGCTCCCAAGAAAAGTCGAGCGGCGAGCGATAGCTCGTCTGCAGCATCAGCAGGCGCAGGGCGGCAGCGGAGTGCTGCTCGAGGACCTCGGCCAGCGTAAAGAAGTTGCCGAGTGACTTGGACATCTTCTCGCCGTCAACCAGCAGCATGCCCGTGTGCATCCAGGTGTTGGAGAAGCCCTGGTGCCAGGCGCAGGTGGCCTGGGCGCACTCGTTCTCGTGATGCGGGAAAGCAAGATCGGAGCCACCGCCGTGGATATCGATCGGGGTACCCAGGTAGCGATGCACCATGGCGGCGCACTCGGTGTGCCAACCGGGACGGCCCTCGCCCCAGGGGCTCGGCCAGCTGGGCTCGCCGGGCTTGGCGGCCTTCCACAGGGCAAAGTCGAGCGGGTCGTTCTTGTCCTCGTTCTCCTCGATGCGCGCACCAACCATAAGGTCGTCGATGTTGCGGCCCGAGACCTGACCATAGTTGGGATCGCTGCGCACGGCAAAGTACACATCGCCGTTATCGGCTGCGTAAGCGTAGCCCTGCTCGATGAGCGTCTTGATCATGGCGATCATGGGGCCGATCTCCTTGGTGGCGCGGGGGCGCACATCGGGATCGAGCACGTTGGCGGCGCGCATGACGCCGATGAACTTGTCCGAGAACTCCGTCGCGACCTCGGCGGCAGTGCGGCCCTGCTCGTTGGCGCGCTTGATGATCTTGTCATCGACATCGGTGAGGTTCTGGGCGAACGTGACCTCGTAGCCGCTCGCGATGAGCCAGCGACGAATCACGTCAAAGCTGATGAACGTGCGGGCATTGCCGATGTGGATGTTGTCGTAGACCGTGGGGCCGCACACGTACATGCGGACCTTGCCGGACTCGATGGGCTGGAACTCTTCCTTTTTATGGGTAGCGCTGTTGTAGATACGCATTCGTTACTCCTTAACGGTTTTCTGTAGCAGGCAGACGGCCCAGGCGCCGATTCCCTCGCCCTGGCCTTCCCAACCGAGCTTTTCGGTCGTAGTGGCGGCGACGCCCACGTTTTCGACGTCAACGCCCAGAGCATGGGCGAGGTTGGCGCGCATGGCATCGCGGTGCGGGGTGATCTTGGGTTGCTGACAGGCAATGGTGCAATCGGCATCGACAAACTCGAAGCCCAGCTCGCGCGCATAGTCCATCACGCGAGCGAGCAGCACCATCGAGTCGGCGCCCTCATAGGCGGGATCGGTGTCGGGGAATAGCTTGCCGATGTCTCCCCCGCGGCAGGCGCCCAGAATGGCGTCGGCCAAGGCGTGCGCGAGCACATCAGCATCCGAGTGGCCCAGCAGGCCGCGCTCGTAGGGAATGTCGACACCGCCGATGATACATCGACGCCCCTCCACCAGACGGTGGACGTCGTAGCCATGGCCAATGCGCAGGTTACTGAACATGGGGAAGGTCCTCTCCCTCGGCCATGCGACCGAGCAGAATCGCGGTTACGGGACGCAGGTCCTCGGGCACCGTCACCTTAAGGTTATCGCGCGGGCTCTGGACGCAGCGGACGCGTCCGCCCATGCGCTCGACCAACGACGAATCATCGGTACCGATAAAGCCCTCGGCGATAGCAGCGGCGTGAGCGCGCTTCATAGCATCGACGCTAAAGATCTGCGGCGTCTGCGCGGCCCAATAGAGCTCGCGCGGCGGCGTCTCGACGATATTATCGCCGTCGACGATCTTGAGCGTGTCGATCGCGGGCTGTCCACACACGACACCGTCGAGAGCACGGTCGCTCACGAGCACGTCGATAGCGTGGTCGATGGCCTCGGTCGTAATGAGCGGACGAGCGCCGTCGTGGATGGCGACATATTCGAAACCCGCCGGAACCGCATGCACGCCGGCACGGGTGGAATCCTGACGGGTATCGCCGGCATCGGCAAAGCTGATGGGCGTGTCATAGTCAAACGGGTCGATGGCCAGGCGGCGCATCTCGGCACGGCGCTCGGCAGGGCAAACCACGACGATATGGCCGACCTTATCGCTACGATCGAACGCGCGGATGGACCAGCTCATGAGCGGACGGCCCGCCACATTAACGAGCTGCTTGCCGCCGGGATTTCCAAAGCGCTGGCCGCTGCCACCGGCAACGACCACGGCGCATACGGGCGCCATTATGCGTTCCCCTGTTTGGTGCCCTTCATGCGGTACAGCGAGTCCGCAAGAATGGCAGGGTTGTTGACGCCAAAGTCGCCCAGACGCTCCGGATCCTCGCTGATGTCGTCCATGAGCTCCTGCAGCGAGCCATACTCGTCGACGATCTTCTCGGCCACGCCGTCGCGCACGACGGACACGCGCGAAAGCGTGCGCAGGCCCAGCGGCGTCATGACGGAGTCCTCGTCCAGGTCGTCGTAACCCAGAACTGCCGCCACGTGCTGCGGGTCGGACAGGTCCTTAGGCGTCATGCGGCTCAGCTCGGCGCGGATCTTCTCGGCGTTTGCCTCGGAGGAATCGCTTGCGTAGTCGCGGATCATCAAGTCGTATTCGGTATCCATGCTGGAGCCCGCGAGCTGCTCGAGCTGCATCTGCACGAGCTTGCCCTGGTTGCCCAGCTTGACAATGCAATCCTTAAGCTCGGTCTTTGCCTGCTGCATGATCTCGAAGCTCGAGAAAATACCGGTAATGTCGGCGAGCGTGACGTAGTCGTCGAGCTCGAGGGCCGTCAGGCGCAGCAGGGAGCGGTCGAGCGACTGACGGGTAGTCTGGAGCGTGGCGACGAGCTGGTTGACCGAGCTCATGATGGTGGTGACGGGCTGGATCTCGTAGCTCTTGCCGTGAACGTACACGTTAACGACGGCGCGACGAGCCGAAACCGAGATCACGATGGCGTCGGTGAGCACCGACATGCGAGCGGCAGTACGGTGACGCATGCCCGTCTCACTCGTGGCAAGCGAGGGATCGGGATTGAGGTGGAAGTTGGCGCGCAGGATCTGGGTGAGGTCGCCATCGATAACGATGGCACCGTCCATCTTGGAAAGCTCGAACAGGCGGTTCGAGGTAAACGAAATGTTGAGCGGGAAGCCGTCGTTACCGGCAGCGAGCACGTTTTCGGTGTCGCCGACGCAGATAAGGGCACCCAGGTGACCGGCAATGATCATGTCGAGGGCGGTGCGGATCGGCTGGCCAGGTGCCGTCAGGCGAATGGCCTGTTCCATACGCTTTTGCAGCTCGTTCTTATCCAAGGCATCGCTCCCATCGTATACGCTCCATAAACGTCAATAAGTTTCTCACGGTTTGCCCCTGTGACGCCCGCAAAATCCGATGCTTACAGAATGAGCGAACACAGCTGAGAGCCCCAATCCAAATGAGCTGCTTATGTGGTAGCATCGGGATTCGCATAAATGAGGGAGTAGTCGCGTGACCGGGTTCGCCTCCGGTGGCGCGGCAAGTCAACATACTGGCCGATGCGGTCTGGCTTGCCTTAATGAACGAGACTCGTGGCTGTGCGCACAACGCGTACGCCACGGGTCTTTTTTGTTACTCCCCCAAGAGGTACACGCGGGCCCGCCCGCAGAGAGGGAGCCAGACTATGGGACTCGCAGAGCTCGTATTGCTCGCTATCGGCCTTTCGATGGACGCCTTTGCCGTATCCATCTGCAAGGGCCTTGGCATGAAGAAGATCAACCTTAAGGTCGCCGTAGTGCTCGGCCTGTTCTTTGGCGGCTTCCAGGCCGGCATGCCCGTAATCGGATGGGCGCTCGGCAGTCAATTCATGAGCATCATCGGACCCATCGACCATTGGATCGCCTTTATCCTTTTGGCCTTTATCGGCGGCAAAATGCTGTGGGAGGCCTTTACCGAAGACGAGGATGAGGACGAGAGCGACGGCAAGGATGCCGAAAAGATTGACCTGGGTGAGTACCTGATTCTGGCTATCGCCACCTCAATCGACGCCCTGGCCGTGGGCATCTCATTTGCTGCGCTCTCGGTTGACATCGTTCCCGCTGTATCGCTTATCGGAGTCACAACGTTTATCTTCTCCGTCGCCGGCGTAGCGATCGGCCACACCTTTGGCGAGCGCTACGAAAAACCCGCCACCATCGTGGGCGGCGTCGTGCTCATCCTCATCGGCCTCAAGATTTTGCTGGAGCACCTGGGGATTTTGGTGCTGTAAAACACCCTTCAAAACTAAACGTCCGTATGAGGCCTCATGCAGAGTTTTGCATGAGGCCTTTTCATGCAGA
>WGSQ01000142.1 GCA_014871605.1 Collinsella sp.
AAGATAATCCCGCGGGGTCTCCATCGAAACATAGTCGAATCGGTCGCCTAGATGTTGCTTGAGAACCGTCGTCTTCCCAACTTGGCGCGCTCCGGTCACCAGGACAACTTTTCCCTGTCCCAGCATCGAATCTATCGTCTGTTCAATTTCGCGCTCGATGTACATAGAATCGCCTCCCGTTATGGAGCCTATTATCTCGTACAAACGTTAATTGGTCAAAATCGGGAGTGCTACTCCCGATTTTCACTCACAATCTTCTGCCTGATTCTGGATCCAGCAGGGTCTCGGAGATCGCCAAGCGTATGGGCGTCGCCAGCAACTATGCAAGCCAGTACAAGCGCCGCCTCCTCGAGGACGGCGTTATCGGGAAACGTGGACGTGGCCTCGTCGGCTTCGACATCCCCGCGTTCAGGGAATTCTTGAGCGAGAAGGCGTTTTAGCACACCGGAATTGTCCGCTGGGGCATCGACGCATGGCAATCAGCATTCCTCTTGAAAAGGACAGCAAGCATTTCCACCAACACCGATTGTCATGCGTTCTTCTTACCCTTAGGCGAGCTTGCGAGCGAGCTCGCGCACCTCTTTCAACTTGGGCGAGGATGCCATGCTGTCGCGCTCGGTCTCATTGCCTGATAACTCCTCAACTGTCTTGATTCTCTCTCCGAGAATTGAACAGCAAATCGTTGGCCGCAAAGTGTCGACTGTGGGAAAATTAACTAGAGCTTTCTCCTGCTCGCGTGAGCGTTCGCGTGTATGAGCCTGGCCGAATCGGGCAGGCGCAATATAGATCCAAGGAAACCGGCCTACGAACAAGGAGCGCCTTATGTATGGACAGCATGTTGCACCGCAAGCCCATAACAAACGCACTGGCCTGTCTATCCGCAACGTCAAGCTTCATGCAGGCGCCAGAGTCGTCGCCTTCGGAGTAAGCATTCTTATGGCAGGGCAGCTTTTGCTACCCTGCGCAGCACTGGCGACCGAAATGCCCGAACCCGATGTCGCAACACCCATCACCTGCGACGAAGTCAACGCGGAAGGCAGCCTCACAGCAACCACCGTCGATCATTACTACGATTTGGAGCTACCCCCTGCTTTCGAGTTGGTCCAGAACGAGGCTCTTGTATACGATTTTCCAGACAAACCCGAGGACTTCATCTACGAGCTTAACGACACCGTCCATCTCTTCAAGATCGACACCGATACCGAAAGCCTTATAAAAACCGAGAACCCCAAAGAGGCCAGCGTCTCTATTACCCTGACCATGATCGACAATCACGTTAGAGCAACCGTAGTCTTTACAGGCAGTTACGCCGACGACCAAATCCCTTACAGGCTGAACCTCAACAGCTCAACCTACCTTGGCACACACGTTGACCGTGACTTCGACAGCGGGCAGGGGATTATGCACGAGACGCGGCACGAGTACTACATCCGTTACGTCTTCGACAGTGACGTGCACTTGTTTGCAACCGATACGAGCGGTTCCAAACCCGAACCGGAAACCAAGCCCGAGCCCACACCGCAGCCCAATGCAAAAAAGCCCACGGCAAATCCCGTTTCCACCAAGGCAGTAGCGGCGGTTAAACCAGCCGGGGCCACCCTACCCGCGACGGGCGACAACGGTGCGATGGCAGCCGCCCTGAGTGTTGCAGGTGCTGTAGTTGCGGCAGTTGGCATTTCTGTAACAAGGCGTCGCAACCGCTAGCCAGCATTTCGTACCCCGCAGACAGCGCTCTATCCCCGCTCCGATGAGCTTTACTCACCGAGAAGTTTCTTCCCCACGGAAATGAGCTTTTTCCAACGGTCGCTTTCACGCCATCGACGCCCCGCGAAACCGACGAAACAGACTGTGCCGAACCGCCATCGAGCTCTGCCCCATCGCAAACAGCGTCGACGGCGTCTTCTGGCAACATTTTTGGTCGCCATAGCTCCGATTCGGCAGGGCCCAGTCTCCGCTCGATCTCGAGCAAGACTTGTAAGGAGTCCACAGTCAAGATCAACTACGGAAATCGTGACGAGCCGATACCGCTCGCAAGCCTCCTTCGGAATAGGTGCTGAGCAGCTCCTGGGCATGGGCGAATTCGGGCCCCCGCCTCCAACTAAGCAGGCGGTTGACCGCGAGATTTCCCTGAACGCTGTGGACAAAGAGCAGATAGGCGTCCTCGCGCGAAAGCCCGGTTTCCTCCATGATCGAGGGAACCATCTGCTCGGCGCCGCGCTCGACGACGCGCTGCGCCACCCGGGCGTACGCGTCGTCATCCGAGTAGAGCAGATAATAGCCATCGTTTGCCGGAGGACGCTGGCAAAGGGCCCCCGACTCCGTCCCCTCGAGCGGAGGTGCCGCCGCCAGAGCCTCATCGATAAGCGCATCAAGCAGCGCAAACTTATCCTCGTAATGCAGATAGAACGTGCCGCGGTTGATATCCGCGCGGCGGCAGATATCCGCCACCGTCATCTTTGCGAAGCCGACCTCGGCCAGCAGCTCGAAGAACGCCTCCCGTATGACCGAGAGCGTATAGCGCCGGCGACGGTCGATTTTCCCTGTTTCCATGGTTCCTCCAATTGCATCGCTCGGCAATACCCAGCAGCTGCTCGTTAATCGACAGCGCCTCGAAGCTGTTCATTGTTCTCACGCAAATCAACATCGATACTGCTTATAGACACCTGTTCATTATAGCTGAAAGAGGGTATCGAGTGACTCCGTACGAGCAGCTCGTTATCGAGCTCACCAACCGATCGTTTTCCCATCAGGCAACCTATCGAAACGGCGGCACGCCCTATGACCTGAGCGATTGCGAACCCGTCCCCTACGGGCAGCATATCGAAACGTTTGCCCGCATGATCGAGGAAGCCGATTGCGTGCTTGTAGGCGGGGCCTCCGGGCTTTCCGCGGCGGGCGGCGGCGACTTCTACTACGAGGACAACGCGACCTATCGCAGGCATTTCGGCAAATTCGCCGAGCGTTACGGTTTCAGGGGCGCATTCGAGGGTTCGTTCTACCGATGGCCCACCGCCGAGGCGCGCTGGGGCTACCTTGCCACCTTCCTCGACGCCACGCTCAACGCCCCGCTGCGCAAGCCCTACAAGGACCTCGACGCTATTCTTGCCGAGAAGAACTTCTTCGTGCTCACCACCAACCAGGACACGCAGTTCGTGAAAATCTACCCTTGGGAGAAGGTGGCCGAGATCCAAGGCGACCACCGCTTCTTCCAGTGCTCCCGTTGCTGCACCGACGAGGTGTGGGACGCGATCGAGCCGGTCTCCCGCATGGTAGAGGCCATGGGGGATGGCTTAGAGGTTCCAACAGAGCTTGTGCCGCGCTGCCCGCACTGCGGGGCCGAGGCGTTTCCCTGGGTTCGCGGCTACGGCAACTTCCTGCAGGGCAAGCTCTACGAGGAGCAATATCGCAAAGTATCCGACTGGCTCGATGCGTACGCGCGGCAGAAAATCCTTTTCCTTGAACTGGGCGTGGGCCGCATCACGCCTGCGTTTATCCAGGAGCCGTTCTGGACCCTCTCGGCTCAGCTGCCGCAGGCTGGTTACATCGCCGTAAACAATCAGACGCAGTTTCTCCCCCGCGCGATCGAGGGCCGAGGCATGGCGATCCGCGCCGACATCGCCGACGTGCTCGCCGATGTGCGCAAGACGATGGGGAGGTAGCGCATGGAAGCGGTGAAAGCGGTTCGCATCCGCCGGGCGCTTGCCGAGGCGGATCTCATCATCATCGGCGCTAGCAACGGGTTCGACATGGCGGAGGGGCTCAACCTCTTCTGCGCCGACGCTCATTTTTGGGAGGCGTACGGGGACCTCGCCCAGACCGACGGCAACGGGTGCATACTGCAGGGGCTCAGCTCCCCGGATGCGAACGTGCGACGCCGATGGGCCGAGCGGTTCTATCAAAAGGAGTATCTCGAATATGAGCTCAGCTCGCTCATGAACGGGCTGCGGCATCTTGCGGGGCACGCTGATGCCTTCGTGATCACGTGCAATATCGACGGGCGCTTTGCACGTGCAGGGTTCAATGAGAACCGCGTGCTCGAGACGGAAGGGAGCATACGCACATCGATCGACGAGCGGCGTCTCGCTCATCCAGATGCCCTCGCCACGGCCCAGCTCGAAGAGCTCGCGCGCCTTGTACGGGCCCATCGCAACGGCAAGGTTGCCATCCTCGAACTTGGCGTGGGACTGCGCAACGGCGTCATAAAGCGCATGCTCGCTCAGATTGCGAACGCCTGCGAGCACGCCACCTACATCGTGTTCAACTACAGCCAGGCCATGGTGCCCGACGCTTCGTGCGAGACGATTCTCGTTGATGGCGATATGACCCCGGCTTTCGAGGAGGTCGTCCGATGCCGTCTCTAGAAAGAGAAGCGAATAGGCTTCGAAGCCTTATCGACGATGCCGACGCCATCATCGTCGGCATCGGCTCGGGCATGTCGAGCGCCGCCGGGTTCAACCATTACAACCGCGCGGGTATGGCACGCGCCGGAATGGGGGACTGGCAGCGGGCCTTTGGCTTCAAGAGCCTTTTCGACGGCTTCTACCACCTCTATCCCAGCCTCGAGCAGCAATGGGCCTACTATGCGCGATACATCGATTTCATGCTTCGCGAGCCGGCCTCGCAGCCCTATCTCGACCTGCGGTCTCTCATCGGCCATAAGGACTACTTCATCCTGAACACCAATGTGGACACCCAGGTCGAGAAGACGTTTCCTGCCGAGAGAATCTGCAACTATCAGGGAAGCTTCGCGCACCTTC
>WGSQ01000143.1 GCA_014871605.1 Collinsella sp.
CGAGCTGGCGCTTACCGTAGAGGCCGTCCACAACATGAATGTGGCGCTCTACCGCGCCAGCCAGGACGACAGCAAGTTGGCGGCGCTGCTCGAGATGGTGGATGCGCGCATCGTCACGCCTGAGCTCGACCGCTTTTTGCCGGTGATGTACGGCCAGCCCGTGAGCCCGCTATCGCATGTGAGCGGCAAGGCGCTCGTGGTGCTGTCCGAGCCGCGCTCGCTGTTCGACGATTGCCTGCGCGCCTACGAGGATATCGAGGCACGTGCCGGCGAGGCGGGGGTCGACCGTCTGGACGGCCTGTACGTGCGTGCCCAGCAGCTCGATTTTGGTGCTCAGCAGCGCCTGAACTATGTGAGCCTCATCCGTGCCGGCGGCGCGGTGACGGCGGAGCTCAAGATTGAGCAGCCGGCCATCGCGGGCTCGGACAATCGCTTTATGACGCGCATTCAGGAAGTCGTAGGCAAGCGCTACGCCTGCGTGTTTGCCATTCCCGACCGCGGTGCGCGCGAGTCGATGGAGCTCACCTTTGGCGACGAGGGCATTACCTTTGAGGAATCGCTGACGGCAGCGCCCGAAAACGCCGGCGTCATTGGCGAGCGCGTACGCGTGGCGGCGGCAGATTCTGCCGATCGTGCTGCCCGCCAGGATGCTCATGCTGCAATTCGCGAGCGCCGCGCCGACGCGCTTAACGCCCGCTCGCTCGAGGCGGGCGCCGCGCAGGCTGCCGCCGGCGCCGCCGTGCCCACCATCTCGCGCGGACGCGTGACCTTTGTCGATGCCGCCCTGCCGCAGGGCGTGGTGGTGCCCGATGCCAACCTGGCCGTGTTCTCGATCGCCGATCTCAACGCCCGCATGGACGCCAACCGCGCGCGCAGCCGTCGCAAGGTGGACATTACGCAGGTCACGTTCCCGTTTAAGCCGGGCGACTACGTGGTGCACGCTACCCACGGCATCGCACTCTTTAGCGAGATCGCGCGCCAGGAAGTGGGCGGCAAGGAGCGCGACTACTTTTTGCTGGAATATGCCGACGGCGACAAGCTCTACGTGCCGCTTGAGCAGGTCGACCGCATCACACGCTATGTTGGCCCCGACGGCGACAAGCCGCGCCTGACCAGGCTCAATACCGCCGACTGGACGCGTGCCACCAACAAGGCGCGCAAGAACGCCAAAAAGCTGGCGTTTGATCTGGTCGACCTGTATACGCGCCGCTCGTCGATTACCGGTATCGCCTGTCCGCCCGATACGCCCGAGCAGATCGAGATGGAGGAGAGCTTTCCTTACGACGAGACGCGCGACCAGCTGGAGGCTATCGCCGACATCAAGGCCGACATGGAGGCGCCCAAGCCCATGGATCGCCTGCTCTGCGGCGACGTGGGCTTTGGCAAGACCGAGGTTGCCCTGCGCGCGGCGTTTAAGTGCGTGGACTCCGGCCGCCAAGTCATGGTGCTCTGCCCCACGACCATTCTGGCCCAGCAGCACTACGAGACCTTCTTTGAGCGTTTTGCCCCGTTTGGCCTCGAGGTCGAGGTGCTCAGCCGCTTCCGCACGCCGGCGCAGCAGAAGCGCGCGCTCAAGGCGTTTGCCGACGGCACGATCGATGTGCTCATCGGCACGCATCGTCTGCTTTCGGCCGATGTGAACCCCAAGAACCTGGGCCTGGTGATCATCGACGAGGAACAGCGCTTTGGTGTGCAGCACAAGGAGCAGCTCAAAAACCTGCGCGAGCAAATCGACGTGCTCACGCTCTCGGCAACGCCTATTCCGCGAACCATGCAGATGGCCACGAGCGGCGTGCGCGACATGAGCCTGATCACCACGCCGCCGACCGGGCGCCGTCCCGTGATCGTGCACGTGGGGGAGTACGACCCCGACGTGGTGAGCGCGGCGATTCGCCTGGAGGTGGGTCGCGGCGGTCAGGTGTACTACGTGTCCAACCGCGTCAAGACCATCGACGACGCCGTGGCGCGCGTGCACGAGGCCGCGCCCGAGGCGCGCGTGGGTGTGGCGCACGGCAAGATGAGCCCGCGCGAGGTCGAGGACGTGATGATCGAGTTCGCGACCAAGAAGATCGACGTGCTTATCGCCACGACCATCGTGGAGAGCGGCATCGACAACGCAACGGCCAACACGCTCATCATTGAGGACTCGCAGCGTCTGGGTCTGGCACAGCTCTACCAGCTTAAGGGCCGCGTGGGCCGCTCGGCCACGCAGGCATACGCGTACTTTATGTTCCCCGGCGAGCTGCCGCTCACCGAGGAGGCCACGGCACGCCTGACCGCGCTTTCCGAGTTCCAGGACCTGGGCAGCGGCATGCGCATCGCCATGCGCGACCTGGAGATCCGCGGCGCCGGTTCGCTTATGGGCGCCGAGCAGCACGGTAACCTGTCGAGCGTGGGCTTTGACCTGTTTACGCAGATGCTGGGCCAGGCCGTGGCCGAGGCGCGCGGCGATGACGATGCCGGCGTGGAGGCGGCGAGCGTGGGCATCAACCTGCCGGCCGACTACTTCTTGTCCGAGGAGTACATGCCGGCGGTGGACCAGCGCGTGCTCGTGTACCGCAAGCTTGCGGCGGCTGAGGACCTGGAGAGTATCGACGAGGTGCAGGAGGAGACCGAGGCTGCGCACGGTGAGCTTCCGTTGGCGGGGCTCAACTTGTTCAACCGCGCTCGCATTCGTATTCGCGGCGAGCGCCTGGGGCTCGAGAGCGTCACGCTCAGCGGTGGGCGCATTACCTTCCTGGGGGTTGACGTTCCCAAGAAGGTAGCCTTTGAGTTCAAGACTCGCTATGGCGCGGTGAACTTCCCCAAGAGCCGCAAGCTATCGGTGCCCTACAAGGCGGGCGCCGGTGCGGGCAGCGGTCTGGGTCGCGGCCTCGATGCCAACGACGGCACCGGCCCGGTGGCGGCCGCGCTCATGCTACTGCAGCAGCTGGGCGCGTCCGATGATGATTAACGGGTCGACGCTGCAAACGTCCCATTTGGGCAATCTGACCCTCACTCGTCGGTCGCGTACGCAAGTACGCTTCCCTCCTCCTTCGGGCCACCTTGCCACAAATGGAACGTTTTCGCTCACTTATGCTCAACCTGTAAGGGTATTTATGGGACAAAGCTATCTTTGCCCCACCACGTTGCGGGTCGACCCTTCGCCCGACCGAAAGGAAAGCATGTTCGGATACATCTATAAGAAAGATGTCGCCATTATCGCGGTTGTCCTGTGCCTTTGTCTGGGCGTGGGCAGTTTCTTCGATTATCAGATCTCGAGCGCGCTGTTCAATATCGGCAGCATGTACGGTCGCTTTATCGAGGCGGCCGGCGAGCTGCCGTTCGAGCTGACGGCGAGCGTCGCGGGCATTATGCTCGTGCGCTCGGCACGTCCCGATTCCAAGGCGAGCAAGTGGCTCGCCGCGCTGGGCGTTCTGATCAACGTAGGCCTGGTCGGCTACGAGATTATCGGATCGCTGCGCGTCGGCGGCGAGCTTATTGCGTTTCAGCTGGTTCTGACGTTTGCATTGGTCATCGCGGCCAACCTCATCGCCTATCGCCTCACGCGCGACACCGACTCCGACGAGCTCACGCGCTGGGCGCTGATGGTGCTTGCCGTGTGGGTCGCTCAGGCCATCATCCTCAACGTGGTTGTCAAGCCGCTGTGGTCGCGCCCGCGCATGCGCGTGATCGAGGTCACGCCGGGGCTCAATTTTCAGCCGTGGTGGGTGATCGGCAATCCCGACAAGTGGGCCTATATCGCCGCCGGCGTGATTAAGGACGGGTTCAAGTCGTTTGCGAGCGGACACACGGCGCATGCGGCGATTGGCCTTATGCTCGCCGGGCTTCCCGCGGCAGCCTTTAAGGAAAAACCTTCGCGTCGCCGCGTGATCTTTTGGGCGGCGGCTGTGATCGCGGCGCTCGTCGCCTTTGGGCGCATCGTGATTGGAGCGCACTTTTTGAGTGACGTGAGCTGCGGTTTTGCCCTGGTACTGGCACTTGAGTGCCTTGCCGCGCGCATCGCCTATCCCAACGGCGTACAATAGCCTCGTTTGAATCATCTGGCCGATACCCGGTAAGAGAGGATTGCCATGCTCGCGTTTAACAACGACTATTCCCACGGTGCACATCCGGCGGTGCTGCAGGCGCTTGTCGACACCAATATGGAGCCGCAGCCCGGCTACGGCACCGATGCGCACACCGAGCGTGCCAAGCAACTTATCCGCGAGGCCTGTCAGGCCCCCGATGCCGACGTGTTTTTTCTGGTGGGCGGCACGCAGGCCAACGCGACGGTGATCGACATGCTGCTTGCGCCCTACGAGGGCGTCGTTGCCGCCGAGACCGGCCACGTCGCCTGCCACGAGGCGGGCGCCATCGAGTTTGGCGGCCACAAGGTGCTCACCATCCCCGGCTACGAGGGCAAGATGCACGCCGAGGACCTCGAGAACTATATTCAGGTGTTCTACGAAAACGAGAGCTACGAGCACACGGTGTTCCCGGGCGCCGTGTACGTGAGCCTATCGACCGAGTACGGCACGCTGTACTCCAAGGCCGAGCTCGCGGCGATCCATGCGGTGTGCCAGAAGCGCCAGATTCCGCTGTTTGTGGACGGTGCCCGCCTGGCCTATGCGCTGGCGGCCGATGAGTGCGACATTACCCTGCCCGAGCTGGCGCAGCTGTG
>WGSQ01000144.1 GCA_014871605.1 Collinsella sp.
TGGTCGAGGCCGCACGCGATAACGAAGGCAAACCTTTCGCCGTCTGCGGCATTGGTGTCAACGTAAACTACACGCCCCAAGAGGTGCCCGATGGCGGCCTGGCGGCAATTGGCCTCTCGGACCTCAACGAGAGCGTTCCCGCCGTCGACATGCTCCTCGATGAGGTCTATCACGCGGTCATGAACGCTGTAGAAACATGGGCAGAACGTCTCAACGCCATGGAAGAAGACGCCGGACCGCTCGCGCCCGTCCACAGCGAATATATCGCTCACCTCAATTGGATTGGGGAGCACGTTATCGCCCGCTCCCCCGCTGGGGACGAGCTGGCGCGAGGCATCTTTAAAACCGTCGATGACTTTGGTCGAGCGTGCATCGAGACGGAAAGCGACTTACGATCCTTCCATTTTGAGGAGGCATCGCTGCGCCCTTTGAGCGAATAGGGCGCTGCAGCCACCTACTCGGCAGCAATGCCCGGCAGTCCAAACCAGTATTCAAAACAAAAGAGCCCCGCTACCAACATGGCAGCGGGGCTCTGTAAGCTATGAGCGATATCGCTTAGAGCTTGATGTCGATGTCGACGCCAGCGGGGAGGTCGAGACGCATGAGCGAATCAACGGTGCCCGAGGTGGGGTCGAGGATGTCGATGAGGCGCTTGTGGGTGCGCATCTCGAACTGCTCACGGGAGTCCTTGTTCACGTGCGGCGAGCGGATAACCGTGTACAGGTTGCGCTCGGTGGGCAGGGGGACAGGACCGGAAACGCGAGCGCCGGTCTTCTGAGCGGTCTCGACGATGAGCTTCGCGGACTGATCGACGACCTCGTGATCATAGCCCTTGAGGCGAATGCGGATCTTCTGGGTAGCCAACTTAAACCTCCAAAGAGTGCGAGAGATGTTCTCGCGGATTACGTAACAGGGAGCTCGAACTTAGGCGTTCTTGCTCATGACCTCGTCCACGATGGACTTGGGCGCGGGCTCATAAGAGTCGAACTGCATCGTGTAGGATGCACGGCCCTGGGTCTGGGAGCGAAGGTCGGTAGCGTAACCGAACATCTCGCCCAGCGGCACCTTGGCACGGATGAGCTTGCTGTTCTTGCGATCCTCCATGCCCTCGATCTTGCCGCGGCGACCGGAGAGGTTGCCCATAACGTCGCCCATGTACTGCTCGGGGGTCTCGACCTCGACAGCCATGATCGGCTCGAGCAGCTGCGGATCGGACTTCTTGAGGGCGTCCTTGATAGCCATGGAACCGGCGATCTTGAAGGCGGCCTCGGAGGAGTCGACCTCGTGGTAAGAACCGTCGAACAGGGTGACCTTAACGTCGAGGACCGGGAAGCCGGCGATAACACCGGTGTTCAGGGCCTCCTGGATGCCCTTGTCGATGGACGGGATGTACTCCTTGGGCACGACGCCGCCGACGATAGCGTTGACGAACTCGTAGCCGAAGCCCTCCTCCATCTTCTCGAGCTTGATGACGGCATGGCCGTACTGACCGCGACCGCCGGACTGACGGACGAACTTGCCCTCAGCCTTCTCGACGTCGTGACCAGCGGTCTCGCGGTAGGCAACCTGGGGCTTACCAACGTTAGCGTCAACCTTGAACTCACGGAGCAGACGGTCGACGATGATCTCGAGGTGCAGCTCGCCCATGCCGGCGATGATGGTCTGGCCGGTCTCGTGGTTGGTGGACACCTGGAAGGTCGGGTCCTCCTCGGCGAGCTTGGTCAGAGCCAGGGACATCTTGTCCTGCTCGGCCTTGGTCTTGGGCTCGATGGCAACGTCGATAACGGGCTTAGCGAACTCGATCTTCTCGAGGACGATCTCCTTACCCTCGGCGCACAGGGTGTCACCGGTGGTGGAGTTCTTAAAGCCGACGCAAGCGACGATGTCGCCGGCGGCAGCGTCGTCACGGTCGATACGCTCGGCAGCGTTCATCTCGAGGATGCGGCCGAGGCGCTCGCGCTGACCGTTGGAAGCGTTGACAACGTAGGAGCCGGACTCGGCGCGGCCGGAGTAAACGCGGACGTAGGTGAGCTTACCGACGAACGGGTCGGTCATGATCTTGAAGACCAGGCCGGAGAAGGGCTCGTCGAAGGAAGGATGACGCTGGATCTCCTCGCCGGTGTCCGGATCGGTACCGGTGACGGCCTCGACGTCGAGCGGGCTGGGCAGGTAGTCGACGACAGCGTCGAGCAGCTCCTGAACGCCCTTGTTCTTGTAGGCGGAACCCACGAAGACGAGGTTGAGCTCGTTGGCCAGAACGCCCTTGCGCAGAGCAGCCTTGAGCTCCTCGACGGTGAAGTCCTCCTCCATGAGGATCTTCTCCATGAGCTCGTCGTCAAAGCTGGCAGCAGCGTCAAGGAGCTCCTCGCGCTTGGTGGCAGCGATGTCGGCGAACTCAGCCGGGATCTCGTCCATCGGCTCGGGGTAGGTCATGCCCTTGTCGTCGGCCTTGAAGTCCCATGCGGTCATGGTGACGAGGTCGATGACGCCCCAGAAGTTGTCCTCGGCGCCCATCGGGACCTGAGCGGCCACAGCGTTGGCGTCGAGACGATCCTTCATGGTCTCGATAGCGTTGAAGAAGTCAGCGCCCACGCGGTCATACTTGTTGATGAAGGCGATGCGGGGGACGTTGAAGGTAGAAGCCTGACGCCAAACGGTCTCAGACTGGGGCTGAACGCCGGCAACGGCGTCGAAGACGGCGACAGCGCCATCGAGGACGCGCAGGCAGCGCTCGACCTCGGCGGTGAAGTCAACGTGGCCCGGGGTGTCGATGATCTGGATGCGGTAGTCCTTACCGTCCTTGTTCCAGAAGCACGTGGTAGCAGCGGAGGTAATGGTTACGCCGCGCTCCTGCTCCTGAACCATCCAGTCCATGGTGGCAGCGCCCTCATGGACCTCACCGATCTTGTGGGTCTTACCGGTGTAGTAAAGAATGCGCTCGGTCGTGGTGGTCTTACCAGCATCGATGTGGGCCATGATGCCGATGTTACGGGTATCGGAAAGCTTGTACTTAGGCTTAGCCATGTTAGTTCCTTACCTTAACTTACCAACGATAGTGAGAGAACGCGCGGTTGGCCTCGGCCATCTTGAAGACGTCCTCACGCTTCTTGACGGAAGCGCCCAGGCCGTTGGAAGCGTCGAGGATCTCGTTGGCGAGACGCTCGGCCATGGTCTTCTCCTTGCGAGCGCGGGAGAAGTTGACGATCCAGCGGATACCCAGAGCGGTGGAACGACGGGAGTTGACCTCCATCGGGACCTGATAGGTAGCGCCACCGACACGCTTGGGCTTAACCTCGAGCGTGGGCTTGACGTTGTCCATAGCCTTCTTGAAGGTAGCGAGAGCGTCGCCACCCTCAGACTTCTCGGCAACGATCTCGAAAGCGGTGTAAACGATGCGCTCAGCGGTGGCCTTCTTGCCGTCAAGAAGGACCTTGTTGATGAGCTGAGTCACCAGGCGGTTGTTGTAAACGGCGTCAGGCTGAACCTCACGACGATTAGCTGCTGCACGACGCGGCATGTGAAATCTCCTTAAGTGTCTACCGTGCGGCGCATAGGCGGCACACGGCGAAAGTATCAAAACGTTATCTGGCTTATTTGGCCTTGGGGCGCTTAGCACCGTACTTGGAACGGGCCTGCATACGGTTCTGGACCGGAGCAGCGTCGTAGGCGCCACGGATGACGTGATAACGGACACCAGGGAGGTCACGGACACGACCGCCGCGGACGAGCACGATGGAGTGCTCCTGCAGGTTGTGGCCCTCACCCGGGATGTAAGCGGTAACTTCGATGCCGTTGACGAGGCGAACACGGGCAACCTTACGAAGAGCCGAGTTCGGCTTCTTGGGGCTCGTGGTGAAGACGCGGGTGCACACGCCGCGCTTCTGTGCGTTGTGCTGCAGAGCAGCGTTCTTGGACTTCTTGGGCACGGAATGGCGGCCCTGGCGAACCAGCTGGTTAATAGTAGGCAAAGCGTACTCCTTCTCGAATGATTCCAGCTTTCTGTAAAGTGCAACGGCTTGAATCGAGGGGTCAGCATCCCCCTACGAAACACGCAGTTCGATAGGATACGTGGCGTTAGCTGTGCCGTCAACAGACCACGCCGCCGGGCGTATCCCAAAATGAGCATATTTCCGCAAAGCCTACACAAAAGGAATCCCCTTCTGTGCGCGGGCCGGGGATCCGACGTGCTCGTCGGGGCAACGTTCCCTGCCAAAAAGGGACAGGTTAATTTTGGTCGGTTTTATCTGGGAAACGTGGCCGATTACGGTAGTCAGTATCTTTTTGCAGCATCTAGATCGACGACGTTTTCGGAAGTGCGGAGAAAATTCGCAAACCTCCAAGCAGACCGGCATATTTAACGACAAAACCGCAGCTCAGCAGTGGGTCAAATTTTAGGTGTGCTTAACGGTTCTGAGTTTTTCACCGCACTTCCGATGACCAGATGAATAGCGCCCGATCCAACCATCCATGTTTCGCAAAATAGGCCGCTTCCCCTAGTAGGAAGCGGCCCCAAATCTTACGAATAGACGATGGTAAAGGGCTCTTTCGTTTCGGTCTCCCCTGTTGATGTATACCTCACAATTTCAAGGGTTACCGAGACAACTTGATCGACATCAATCAACTTCGTTGGCACCCAGATGTTCTCTCCGCTATTGCGCCCAT
>WGSQ01000145.1 GCA_014871605.1 Collinsella sp.
GCCGCGCGGCAAGGAGATATATTGCCAGACCGGAGGGGCCCCGCGGGCGGGAATCTGGTCGTACACATTTCCTACACATCTTGTGATCCGACTAACGTTTGCCAGCTGTTAACTACCGCTCGCCGAGCATCTCTTTATATAAGGCAGTCTCATGGTTAAAGCGGATACGTCCCCCTAGCTAAAGCACAGCCAGCATCGAGCAACTCATCGCGTTCTTCCACCGAGAACCCCTCGGCGTAGACGCGCACCACCGGTTCGGTCCCGCTAGGACGGACCAGCAGCCACGTGTCATCCTCGAATGACAAACGCAAGCCATCCATATGACTAACGTTTTGCGGCACCTTGCCACAAATCGACTTGGGGTTTACGCCCGGCAGCAGGGTTCGTAACGTTTCGGCATCTTCGGCCTCAAGGCGCAAATCGCGTCGACCGTAACTCGTCTTACCAAAACTGTCCTCGAGTTGGTCGACCAGAACGCCCAAAGGCGCGTCCGTCTTTGCCATAAGCTCACACAGAATTAGACAGGCGAGGATTCCATCGCGCTCGGGCATATGCGCGGCGATGCCGATACCACCGGCTTCTTCGCCGCCCATGAGGACGCCGCCCTTTTTCATCTCCGCCGCTATATATTTGAAACCGACTGGTTTGACGGTCACGCGGCAGCCAAGCGCCTCGGCAATGCGACGCACGAGCGTCGAGCATGAAAGATTGACGACGACGCGCCCCTCCAAATTACGAAATTGAACCAAGTCGCCCAAAACGAGCGCCATGATCTGATGCGGATGTATATATCTGCCGCGCTCGTCAACCGCACCGATACGGTCGGCGTCGCCGTCGGTCACCAGACCAGCGCAAGCTCCGTCATCGATAACCGTGCGCTCGCAAGCGTCCACCCAAGGCTCAACGGGGTCGGGGCAGATATCTTCTTGATCAGACACCTGCCCGGCGTGAATCTCGTGCACCTCACCGCCAAGCTCGCGCAGCAAGTCGGCTAGATAGCCCTGGGCTGCGCCGCCCATGGGATCGACAACCACGCGCAGGCGCGCGTCGCGGATGGCTTCGGCATCGACAAACGATGCCACCGCCTGCATATAGTCAGGAATGATATCCGCGGTGCGATATTGCCCCTCGATCCCCATTGGCTCGGGAGCCATGGTCTCTTCGAGCTCTTCGATGACATCCTGGTTGGCGGTCGAGCCGTCACCCATGCGAATCTTGAGGCACAGATAACCCTGCGGATGATGGGACCCCGTCACCATGAGCGCGCCGCACGCTCCACCGTCATAAGCCGCCGCCCACGTAAGGGCAGGGGTCGGGACAGGTCGCGAAGCGAGCACGGCGTCTAGCCCGTGCGCTGCTAGCACGCCCGCCGCAAGCTCAGCGAACTCGCGCGCCAGGGGCCGAGTGTCGAACCCTATATATACCGTTTTGCCCGGATTGATCTTTTGCCACAACTCGCCGACGGCATCGGCGATACGGGCAACGTTATCGGCAGTGAAGTCCTCATCGACGCGAGCGCGCCAACCGTCAGTTCCAAAATGAATTATCGCGCACACGCGCAAACACCTCACAGTGTTTGGATCATGGTACGCATGGGGTATACCCGCAACATGCACTCGGCAACCTGCCGGCACCAGCATTCACCATTTGGGCAAATGCTGCCGAGGACATGCAAGCAATAAAAAAACCGCCCCGTATGGAGCGGTTTGCCCTTTATATATCGAGCGCCTCGGCCATCGCGGCCGTAGTGATTGCCGTGGTTCCACAGCAACTGCCCACCATTGCGGCACCGGCATGTCTCCATTCGATGCATGCGCGCGCGAAAGCTTCGGGGTTCTCGTGCCATACGGGGCCATCCTGAGTCTGGACCGGATCGCCTACGTTGGGACGCACCGTGACGGGAGTAGTCGCCGATGCAACCATCCTGGGCACCGCCGCGTTCGCGGCCGCAAGCGAACAGCAATTAACACCAACCGAATTTGCGCCGTGTTTTTCGGCGTACAAAACGGCTGCCTCGATGTTGAGGCCATCGCCCAGCAGGTCGCCTTTATCGTCAACGACAAAACTCACCAGAACAGGCATGCCGTCGGCGGCATCTCGGGCGCCGGCAAGCATGGGCTGCAGATTACGGATAGACGTCACCGTCTCGATCAGCAGACCGTCAACACCAGCATTGAGCAAGGCGTGCGCCTGTTCGCGCGCAATGCCTCGGATTTCACGATACTCGGCAGAGTCCTCGGCAAACCACTCAATACCGATCGGGCCCATCGAGCCCAGCAGCAGCTGAGGGTGCGCCTGGCGGGCATCGTCGACGGCCCCGCGATTGACCTCCGCCACGGACGGCGCAATCTGGTCGTGCTTGAGGGCATAGCTTGATGCCTGAAAGGTGTTGGTAATGAGCACCTGCGCGCCGGCGACGACATACAAGCGATGGATACGAGAAACGGTCTGCGGCTCTGCCAGATTCCAAAACGCTGGTGGAATGTCGGCGGCATCGTACTCACTCAACAGAACACTGCCCATGGGGCCCTGCGCCAACAAGGTCTCGCTCGACAAGCGGCGCGTAAGTTCCTCGGCACCAAAGCGGTTGTAATAACTCGTATCCATATATATCCCGCTATTCCTCGACGCTGATTCCCTGCTTTTCGAGATAGGCGAGCCAGCGGCTCATCGTGTCCTCGGATAGCGCATGCTCCATCATGCAGGCCTCGGAATCGGCTCGCTCAAATTCGACACCGAGCTCCTGAACCAAAAACGTGCGGATAAGGCGATGACGGTACCAGATAGCCGTGCCAACCTCGCGGCCGCGATCGGTCAGGATCACCTTGCCGTAGTGCGATTGCTCGACAAGCTCGGATGCCTTGAGAGCCGAAACCGCTTTATTGACCGATGCCTTGGAGACGCCAAGGCGCTGCGCGATGTCGACCGATCGAACGCCGTTGGTTTCCCCCTCTTCGCTTTCAATGCGAACCATGCACTCCAAGTAGTCTTCGTTCGCCACCGTCAGATGTAGTTCGCGCGAGCTATTTGTCGTATCCATGATCTTCCGTCCCTTCTGCATTCAATGGCTGATTCTACCCCATCCAAGCGTCGCGGTATGCCGTGGCATACCGTGCTAGAGTTCTTGTTGCACACGACGACCAAGATTGGAGCGGTCTTTATGGAAAACACCACCACGAGCCCCGATGTCCTCGAGCGCTTTTTGCGCTACGTCCAGATCAACACGCAGTCCGAGGATGCCAACTGCGACCAGGTACCCTCGAGCGCCGTTCAGTTTGACCTTGCCAACGTGCTGGCTGAAGAGCTGCGCGAGCTTGGTGCGGAAGATGCCCACGTGACCGAGCACGCCTATGTCTGCGCGCATATCCCCGCAAGTGCGGGCGCTGAGGACAAGCCCGCCCTGGGCCTGATCGCCCATCTCGACACCACCGAAGTTGCACCGGGTGCCGGCGTGAAACCGCACATCGTACACTACGAAGGCGGCGACCTGGTCTGCGGCACGGTTGACGGTAAGCCCGTTGCCATGAGTACCGCCAAGCTTCCCGCCCTGAACGACCTCGCGGGTGAGGACCTGATCTGCAGCGATGGCACCACGCTGCTGGGCGCGGACGACAAGGCAGGCGTCGCCGAGATCATGTCACTTGTCGCGCGTATCGCTCAGGACCCCTCTCTGCCCCATCCCGCACTCGGCATTTGCTTCTGCCCTGACGAGGAGATCGGCCACGGAGCCGAGCTGTTGGATATCGATACCTTTGGCTGCAAGTACGCCTACACGGTCGACGGCGGCCCCATCGGCGAGCTGGAGTGGGAGTGCTTTAACGCCGCCGAGGCGACCGTCCGCTTTGAGGGCCAGTCCATCCACCCGGGCGACGCCAAGGGCCGTATGATCAACGCAGGCAATCTGTTCTGCGACTTCAACGCATTGCTCCCCTACGTGCAGCGCCCGGAGTATACGGAAGGCTACGAGGGCTTTTATCACCTTGAGGGTGTATCTGCGACCGTCGATCACGCCACAGCGCGCTATATCGTCCGCGACCATGACGCCGCCAAGTTCCAGCAGAAACTCGACCTTCTTGATGCCGCCGCCTCGATGCTCAACCAGCGTCTGGGTGAGGAGCGTGTGACGGTCGAGATTAAGCAGCAGTATCGAAATATGGCCGAGATCGTTCGTGACTATCCCGAGCTTATTGATGTTGCCAAGGAAGCCTACCTTGCCTGCGGTGTTGAGCCCCAAGTGCTGCCGATTCGCGGCGGCACCGACGGCGCGCAGCTGTCGTTCCGCGGTCTGCCCTGCCCCAACCTTTCCACCGGCGGCTATTGCTACCACGGCGTCAACGAGTTCGTCCCGGTCAGTTCGCTCGTCAAGATGACCGACGTGCTCCAGGAGCTCGTCGCCCGCTTTGCATAAGCCTGGCCGCTCAAGCCTAAAAGACAAACCGCCCCGTCCTCTACAGAGAACGGGGCGGTTTTGTACAGGGAGTGTCCCTAACTGCCGGCAGAAAAGGAACGTCCCCAAGTGCCGCAAAATGACGAGATCCACTCTCGCTTTGTGGGTAGTCATTGGGGACGTTCTTGTTTGACTAGTCGTTTAAGAACGTCCCCAATGACGACCCAACGACCAGTCCGGACCAAGGCAACGCCGATGTTTTGGCAACGACAG
>WGSQ01000146.1 GCA_014871605.1 Collinsella sp.
CGGCCTACAAGGTCTCGGGCGGCCTGCACGGCGTGGGCATCTCCGTCGTCAACGCGCTGTCCAAGCGTGTGGTCGTACAGGTATGCCGCGATGGCAACATCTACGAGATGGAGTTTTCGCGCGGCAAAACTGTCAAGAAGATGGAGGTCGTGGGCACTTCGGAGACGACGGGTACCACTGTCAGCTTCTGGCCCGACGACGAGATCTTCGAGACCTGCATCTACGATTTCGACACGCTGCACAACCGTCTGCAGGAGACGGCATTCCTCAACAAGAACCTCAAGATCGTGCTGACCGACGAGCGCGAGGCGACTCCCCATGTGGAGGAGTTTTGCTATGCCGGCGGCATCATCGACTTCGTCAAGTTCCTCAACGAGGGCAAGGATGTCCCCGAGGCCTTTAAGGAGCCCATCTATATTGAGGGCAAATCGGATCCAGATGCGCCCGTGACCAAGATGGGCGAGGTCGAGGTGTCCTTGCAGTGGAATAGTGGCTACGGTGAGAACGTCATGTCGTTTGCCAACGACATCTACACCCCCGAGGGTGGCATGCACCTCGAGGGCTTCCGTACCGCACTCACCCGCGTGATTAACGATTACGCTCGCAAGCAGAACCTGCTCAAGGAAAAGGACGCCAACCTGACCGGCGACGATGTGCGCGAGGGCCTATCGGCCGTTATCTCGGTCAAGCTGCCCGATCCGCAGTTTGAGGGCCAGACCAAGGCCAAGCTCGGCAGCTCCTATATGCGCGCGCTGACGCTCAAGATCGTGACCGACGGGCTTGCCGATTACCTCGAGGAGCATCCCAAGCCAGCTCGTGAGATCGTCAAGAAGGCCCAGCAGGCCTGCAAGGCGCGCAACGCCGCCCGCAAGGCGCGCGAGGCGACCCGCCGCAAGAGCCTGCTCGAGACGGCGTCGCTGCCCGGCAAGCTCGCCGACTGTTCGGTGCGTGACGCCGAGCTGACCGAGCTCTTTATCGTAGAGGGCGACTCGGCAGGCGGTTCGGCCAAGGACGGCCGTCGCCGAGACATCCAGGCGATCCTACCCCTGCGCGGCAAGATTCTGAATGTCGAGCGCGTAGGCGATCATCGTGCGTTCTCGAGCGACACCATCCAGTCACTCATCACCGCGATCGGCTGCGGCGTCACGACGAGCGCTGGCGACGGCGGCGACTTTGACATCACCAAGGCGCGCTACCACAAGATCATCATCATGACCGATGCAGACGTCGACGGTGCACATATCCGCATCCTGCTGCTGACGTTCTTCTACAAGTACATGCGCCCGTTGATTGATGCCGGCTACGTGTACGTCGCTTGCCCGCCCATCTTTGGCATCAGGGTGCGCAACAAGATTCACTACGTGTATCCCAACGGCCGCCAGCCCGAAGACGAGATCCTGCGCGACACCATTCAGAGCCTGGGCCTGAACCCCGACGACAACGACGAGGACGGCAAGGCCAAGGACGGCAAGATCACCAAGAGGCGCAAGGGCTACACCGTTCAGCGCTACAAGGGCCTGGGCGAGATGGACCCCAAGCAGCTTGCCTCGACGACGATGGATCCCAAGACCCGCATTCTGCAGCGCGTGTCGATCGAGGACGCCGTGGTGGCGGACCGCGCCGTGCGCGAGCTGATGGGTTCCGAGGTCGGCTATCGCCGCGAGTACATCGAGAAGCATGCACATGATGCACGATTCCTTGACGCTTAAGAGGAGGTAACGTGGCAGACGATATCAACAATAACGAGGGTATGGACGAGGCCGGCGACGCCGGCATGCCCGACGATCTGAAGCGCCTGCTTGCCCGTGCTGAGCAGGGCGAGGACGGCGACCCGGACGCCTATAACCCCGATGCCGATGATGATGAGGAAGAAGACGACGACGGTGAGCTCGAGGAGAGCTTTGGCGAAGTCGACCGCGGCGCCTCTGCCGGCGAGGATATCAACGGCGGCCAGCTCCAGATTTCGGAGTTTGGCCACGAGATGAAGCAGTCGTTTATCGAGTACTCGATGTCGGTCATCACGGCGCGCGCCCTGCCGGACGTGCGCGATGGCTTAAAGCCGGTACACCGTCGCATCCTGTACGCAATGAACGAGAGCGGCATCTACCCCAACCGTCCGCACAAGAAGTCGGCCTGGACGGTCGGCGAAGTTATCGGTAAGTACCATCCGCACGGCGACTCCGCGGTCTATGAGGCCATGGTCCGCCTAGCACAGTGGTTCTCCATGCGCACGCCGCTCATTGACGGTCACGGCAACTTCGGCAATATCGACGGCGACGGCGCCGCCGCCATGCGTTACACCGAGAGCCGTCTGGCAAAGCCCGCCATGGAGCTCCTGCGTGACCTGCAGAAGGACACCGTCGACTGGCAGCCCAACTACGACGAGTCGCTCGCCGAGCCCCAGGCACTGCCCGCGCGCTTCCCCAACCTGCTGGTCAACGGCAGCCAGGGCATCGCCGTCGGCATGGCCACCAACATCGCCCCGCACAATCTCACCGAGGCGATCGAGGCCACCTGCTACCTGATCGATAATCCCGACGCCACCGTCGACGAGCTCATGCAGATCATGCCCGGTCCGGACTTCCCCACCGGTGCCATCATCATGGGCAGTGCCGGCATTAAGCAGAGCTATGAGACCGGCCGCGGCTCCATCACCGTGCGCGCCAAGGCTCATGTGGAGTCCACCAAGACCGGCCGTAGCCGCCTGGTCTTTACCGAGATTCCCTACATGGTCAACAAGGGCACCCTGCAGGAGAAGATCGCCCAGCTCGTCAACGACAAGCGCATCGAGGGTATCTCGGATATGCGCGATGAGTCCAACCAGAAGGGTATCCGTCTGGTCATCGAACTCAAGAAGGGCGTGATCCCGCAGGTCGTGCTCAACAACCTGTACAAGTACACCTCGCTGCAGACGACCTTTGGTGCCAACAACCTGGCGCTTGTCAACGGCGTTCCCAAATGCCTGAGCCTGCGCGAGATGCTGCAGCACTACATCGACCACCAGGTCGACGTCGTCACCCGCCGCACCCGCTTTGACCTCAAGAAGGCCCAGGCGCGTGCCCATATCCTCGAGGGCTACCTGATGGCTCTCGACCATATCGACGAGGTCATCAGCATCATCCGCTCCTCGCAGACCGATTCCGAGGCCAGCAGTCGCCTGATCGAGCGCTTTGGCTTTACGCCCGAGCAGACTACGGCCATCCTCGAGATGAAGCTGCGCCGCCTGACCGGCCTGGAGCGCGACAAGATCCAAGAAGAGTTGGACGGCCTGCGCCGCGCCATCGCCTACTACGAGGACCTGCTGGCGCATGAGGAGAAGATCCTGGGCGTCATCAAGGAAGAGATGCGCGAGATCTCCAAGAAGTTTGGCGACAAGCGCCGCACCGAGATCAGCCAGGTTGAGAAGGACCTGGATGTCGAGGACCTCATCGCCGACGAGGATATGGTCGTGACCATCACCCACACCGGCTACGTCAAGCGTATCCCGGTTGCCGCCTACCGCGCCCAAAAGCGCGGCGGCAAGGGCGTGTCGGGCGTCAACCTCAAAGAGGACGATGTCATCGATGAGATGTTCATCGCGTCCACGCACGAGTACGTGCTGTTCTTCTCGAGCAAGGGCAAGGTCTATCGCCTGAAGGTGCACGAGCTGCCGGTAGGTACGCGCCAGGCACGCGGTACCGCGATCGTCAACTTGCTGCCTTTCGAGGAGGGCGAGAAGATCGCGAGCGTCATCAGCTGCCGCGAGTTCCCGGCCGACGAGTACCTGATGTTTGCCACCAAGAGCGGCATGGTCAAGAAGACCGTGATGAGCGCATATGATCGCAGCCGCCGCGACGGCCTGATCGCTATCAACCTGCGTGACGACGACGCGCTGCTGAACGTGCGCCGCGTGCGCGAGGGCGACAAGATTATCCTAGCCACCACCGCGGGCAAGGCGATCATGTTCTCCGAGGAGCAGGTGCGCGCCACCGGCCGCGACACCAGCGGCGTTCGCGGTATCGGTATGAAGGACGGCGTGAACGTTCTGGGCATGGAAGTCACTAACGGCAACGGCGATCTGTTCGTCATCACCGAGCGCGGCTACGGCAAGCGCACGCCGGTCGCGGACTACCCGGAGCAGAATCGCGGCGGCCAGGGCGTCTACACCATCCAAATGACCGAGCGTAAGGGTAACCTCGCGGCCATGAAGACGGTGGGCCCGCAGCACGAGCTGTTCATCGTGACGGAGGGCGCGACGGTCATTCGCGTCAAGACCGACGAGATCAGCCAGACCGGCCGCGCCACCCAGGGCGTCAAGATGATGACCGTCGACGACAACGACCGCATCTGCGCCGTGGCCCGCATGACGGCCGCCAAAGAGAGGCCCGAAGGCGAAGACGCCGAGGCCGCAGCCGACACCGAAGAGGCCCCAGTC
This sequence comes from Collinsella sp., assembly GCA_014871605.1. GTDB lineage: Bacteria > Actinomycetota > Coriobacteriia > Coriobacteriales > Coriobacteriaceae > Collinsella. The sequence continues at coordinate 4,415 of WGSQ01000146.1, forward strand.
GACCTAGGCGACGGCAACGACATGCCAGAAGATCTCCTCGACGAGTAAGAGACCCTAGCTGGTAAAAAATATCAGACCCCATATATCGGCGGTCGGCGCACTGCACGCCGACCGCTTTTTTGACAAGCTTGGAGCCCCGTGTCAGACGGCCGGGCGAGATGGGTTAGGTTTGTCGCGAGTTCCGCACGCAAAGAAGGCCACTTAATGTGGCCTTCGTCTTGCGCAG
>WGSQ01000147.1 GCA_014871605.1 Collinsella sp.
GGTTTCGCCTATCTGGGGAATGGGTTGCCAGCGCCCTATTCCTCAAAACTGAAAATTTTTCGATTTTGAGGAATAGGCTTGGCGAGCCTTTGCGGGGACTGTGGCATCGGGCGTGCTCGACTTAAGCCCCTGCTCTATCCCAGCTCCTGCATGCGGCGGTAGATTTCGCAGATACCCTTGATGGTGAGCTGTCCGTCGACCACGTCGAAGGCATCGGTCGAATCGGCGACGATACTGGCGAGACCGCCCGTGGCGATAACGGTGGCATCCTCGCGGCCCAGCTCGCGCTTCATGCGCGCGACCAGGCCCTCAGCCATGGCGGCGGCGCCCGTTACGGCGCCGACCTTGATGCACTCCTCGGTATCGCGGCCGATGGCGTGCTCGGGCGCCTCGAGCGGAACGCTGGCGAGCTTGGCGGCTCGGGCGGCGAGCGCGTCCATCGAAATGCGGATGCCCGGCGCAATCGCTCCACCAATGTAATAACCGTCCTCATCGATGACGTCGATATTGGTCGCGGTGCCAAAGTCCACCACGATTGCCGGCGCGCCGTAGAAAGTTTCGGCCGCAACGGCGTTAGCGACGCGATCGGCGCCTACGGCCTGGGGACGCGCCGCGCGCAGCTTGGTCACCGCGGCCGTCTGCGGTCCGATGACGATGGCGTCCGCGGCAATGCGGTCGGCCACGGCGTGCCACTCGCGCGAGAGCTGCGGCACCACGCCCGCAAAGGCGATCGCGTCGACCGCATCGAGCGAAAGGCCGTACATCTTAAAGAAACCCATCAGGCGCACATGGATCTCGTCGGCGGTATAGGAGCGGTCGGTGGGCATGCGCCACGACTGCACCAGCTCGTCTCCGTCAAACAGGCCCATGGCCGTCTGCGTGTTTCCCATATCGATAGCGAGCAGCATGTCTACTCCCGGTGTCGGCATAAAAGGACGCGCACCATTGTATACGCGCCGTCGACGGCGCTCGGCTGCGATTCGTTTACGGTGATAGGGGCTGAGGGGTTTAAATATGAAGGAATTATGCTCTACGAGATTTTCCTTGCCGTTTACCGAACTCCCGCGTAATATTCTTTCTTGCGCACATGAGGCGCCCAGACATTGCGGGGTGGAGCAGTCTGGTAGCTCGCCGGGCTCATAACCCGGAGGTCGTAGGTTCAAATCCTGCCCCCGCGACCAAGAACTTGCAGCTCGTCGGCCTAGCCGGCGAGCTTTTTTGTTATTCCGGGACTGTGTTTTCGGTCCAATTCTCGGCCTCTCAAACAAAATCTCGATCTGTAACATCTAGACCCGATTTGGGCGGCTTGGTGTTACAGATCGAGATATACCGGTGGGTTGGGTCGTGTTTGTCTAAATCTGTAACACGAGGGACGGATTTTGCCGAGTAACTGTTACAGATTTAGATTTTCTAGCAGGCGGGTTTGGTTTGTCTCGATCTGTAACAGATAGGGGCCAAAAGTGGGCCTAGCTGTTACAGATCTAGATTGTTGAGGATGGGCCGAGAGGAATGTCTCGATCTGTAACAGTAAGACCCGGTTTTGCCGCGTAACTGTTACAGATTGAGACAAACCGACGGGCCGCCCCGCCCCATCCACCTGCCGCCACCTGATATTCGCCGATTTTCGTTGTGCCGCTGTGCCCCCATGCCATATCCTCTAGACAACTACGCGGCATCATCGCCGTCGCGCCTACAAGAGAGGAATATCCATGACCGCACCTGCATCCAAGCTGCTCCAGCCCATTACGGTTGGCCCCCTTGAGCTCAAGAACCGCATTATGTTCCCGCCGTTGACCACCGGCTACGAGGAGCGCGACGGCTCCATTGGCGAGCGCAGCCTGGCTTTTTACGAGCGCCTGGCCCGTGGCGGCGTGAGCTACATCGTCATCGGCGACGTTGCTCCCGTCATGACCGCAAGCCCCACGCCCAAGCTGGCAACCGACGCCCAGATCCCCACGTTTAAGGCGCTGGCCGATGCCGTCCACAAGCACGGTGCCAAGGTCGCGCTGCAGCTGTTCCACCCCGAGTACGACGTGCCCGGTGTCGGCCGCATGGTCATGGGTTCCATGGCCGCCGCCAAGGCCGCGCAGGAGGCCAAGGCCGCCGGCGACGAGGAGACCTTTGCCGCCAAGATGGCCGAGTCCAACGAGATTCGCAACCAGGCCTACGCCAAGCTGCATCACGACATGCAGCACTTTGTGAACGAGGCAAGCGTAGAGCAGTTCACCCAGATCAAGGAGGCCATTGCTGCCTCGGCCGCCCGCGCGCAGCAGGCCGGCATCGATGCCATCGAGGTCCACGGCGACCGTCTGGTGGGTTCGCTGTGCTCCGCGATCCTCAACCAGCGCACCGACGAGTACGGTGGCTCGTTCGAGAACCGCGTCCGCTATGCGCTCGAGGTCGTCGCTGCCATTAAGGAAGCCGCGCCGCAGCTGATGGTGGAGTACAAGCTCCCCGTGATCATGGAGAACCCCGACGGCACGCCGCGCGGCAAGGGCGGCCTGCAGCCCGACGAGGCCTGCGAGTTCGCCAAGCTGCTCGAGGGCGCGGGCATCGATATGATCCAGGTCGCGCAGGCCAACCACACCGGCAACATGGGCGACACCATTCCGCCCATGGGTGCCATGCCCTACAACTGGACGCTGCCCGTGGCCGAGCGCGTCAAGGCCCTGGTCTCCGTGCCGGTGGCAACCGTCGGCCGCGTGGTCTCGGTCGAGGCCGGCGAGAAGATTCTGGAAGACGGCGCCGCCGACATCATCGCCTACGGCCGCTCGCTCATGTGCGACCCCGACATTGCGCTGAAGGCCGCCACGGGCGAGCCCATCCGCGAGTGCCTCAACTGCAACAAGGGTTGCGTCGACGCGATCCAAAACCGCAAGTACATCTCGTGCGTGCTCAACGCCGAGAACGGTGACGAGGCGACCATCGCCATCAAGCCGGGCGAGGGCGACAAGAAGATCGCCGTGGTGGGCGGCGGTATTGCCGGCCTGGAGGCCGCACGCGTGGCGGCCAAGCGCGGCTACGACGTGACCGTCTATGAGGCGAGCGATCACTTGGGCGGCCAGATTGTGCTGGCGGCCGCGCCTCCGCGCAAGGATGAGATTATGCGCTCGGTCGAGTATTACGAGAAGATTCTGCCCGGCCTGGGCGTGAAGGTTGAGCTCAACCATGCCGCTACTGCTGAGGACCCCAATGCTGCCGACGCCGCGATTGTGGCCGTGGGCGCGCACGACGTGGTCATCCCCGTTCCGGGCGCCGACTCGGAGAAGGTCGTCTCGAGCTGGGATGTGCTGGCCGGCAAGGCGGAGCTTACGGGCCGCGTCGCCGTCATTGGCGGTGGCCTGGTGGGCACCGAGACTGCCGAGTACCTGCTGCAGCACGGCTGCGAGGTAACGATCGTGGAGATGCTCGACAAGATTGCCGCGGGCGAGTCCGAGACCATTCTGCCGCTGATTATGAGCGACTTTGCCGAGCACAACGTGGAGCAGCATGTTAAGACCCGTCTGACCGCCATTACCGACGAGGGCGTGGAGGCTGTTCATACCGCTGAGGACGGCGCCGAGGAGCCGGTGAAGATCGCCTGCGATTACGTGGTGATGGCCGTGGGCTCCAAGGCCAACGCGTTTGACCTGGACGGCGTGACGGTGCCCGTGACTTGCGTGGGCGACTGCTCGGGCGAGCGCACCGCCGACATTGCGAGCGCCATTCGCACGGCATATCACGCGGCCAACGAGCTGTAGTTAAGCATCGCGGCCAGGCGGGGCGGTAGCACGGATTCGTCTCGCCCGGCTGTGTCCCGTCGGGTGTCAACCGGTGCGGGGCCTGCAAGCGCAGCAGGTCCCGCCCTTTTTGTTTTGCTCCGGTGGATGGCAATGCGCGGTAATCATGAGGAGTGAGGACGTCTACTGCCTCGCAGATCACTCAAAATTATTGGGGGAGGGGTTAATAACTATATCCTCTATACCAAAGGATATAAAGAGATGCCAATTTTGTTGACAAGCGAATGACGATTAGCTGCGAGTCAGCTACCAGCGTAAATAATCGATAAAGAAATGTCGTAATTTGGTGCCAAATGCCCAGATAACGCCGCGTCTATTTTAATTAACTGCTTTGAGCAAACAGCAAAATGCTACTATCTAACATGCACGTAAGAAAGCAGATTAACGGTTAAGGCTAAGAAGTGGCAGGTATGTCGGAAGCAACTAGGACTCGCACGCATGCGCCCGAGGTTAGGCAGCGCGCCGTCGAGATCCTCCAAGAGGGGGTCGGTCATCGCGCCCTCGCCGCGGAGCTTGGCATTCCCCAGGCCACGGCTCGTCAGTGGGCCCGCGCGTATGCTGTGGGCGGTGCCGACGCCGTTCTCAACGCCGGTTCGCATCATCACACCTATTCGTACGAAGTTAAGCTCGCCGTGGTCAAGGACCGCTTGGAAAACGGCTTGACGGTTCGCGAGGCCATGATCAAGCACAAGATTCCTAGCGAGTCTTCGGTCAAGGCTTGGTGTCGCCAGTATCGCGAGAGCGGTGAGTCCGCACTGGTCGATAAGCCGCGCGGTCGCAAGCCGCGCGTTAAAAAGGCGGAATAGCAAACGGGATGGTGCGCCCACGGGGGCGCATTTTTCTTGCCGC
>WGSQ01000148.1 GCA_014871605.1 Collinsella sp.
CTCGCTGACCGACGTGTCGCAAATCGTCGGCAGTGTGCTGCAGGATATCGACACGCAGATGGTCGCCTCGGTCGTCGAGGACGAGATGCTCTTTGGCCTCGAGAACTTTGGCGTTCCCCACGACCAGATCGAGCAGCGCGTGAGCGAAACGCTCGAGACCGTCGGCATCAGCGACCTGCGCGACCGCGAGATCGCCACACTCTCGGGCGGACAGAAGCAGAAGGTGGCCATCGCCGCCATCCTCGCCATGCGTCCGCGCGTCTTGGTTCTCGACGAGCCCACCGCGGCACTCGACCCCGCCAGCTCCACGTTGGTTTTCGAGACGCTGCGTGAGGCAAACCGCGCACTTGGAATCACCATCGTCGTCGTTGAGCAAAAGGTCGCCCTGCTCTCGGAGTACTGCAACCGCGTGCTCGTGCTCAACCATGGCGAAATCGCACTGCAGGGCGAGCCACACGAGGTCTTCGCGCATACCGATGAACTTCGTACCATTGGCGTCGACTGTCCCCGCGTCACGCGCATCTTCAATAGCCTCGAGGCCGATGGTCTGGCAAGCGGTACCCCTTGCCTGGATGTCGATGAGGCCGAGTGCCTGATTTCGGGCATCGTCGACCCCGCACACGCGGCCATCGAAGCCCAGGCGCCCGCCGGTTCCCCGCATGCACCGTCGTTGCGTCCTCATGCCAAGGACGCCGAACCCGTACTCACCTTCGACCATGTTGAGTTTGCCTATCCCAATGGCGGCGCCGCCGTACACGACCTTAGCCTGACGCTCTATCCTGGCGAGCTCGTGGGCATCGTCGGCCAGAACGGTGCCGGCAAGACCACGCTCACCAAGCTGCTCACAGGCCTGCTTAAGCCCGCCTCGGGCAGCGTGCGCGTCACGGGACTGGATACCGCAGCCGTTCCCACGAGCCGTATCGCCCGCGAAGTCGCAACCCTCTTCCAAAACCCTGACCGTCAGATCTGCAAGGACACCGTGCTCGACGAGGTCGCCTTTGGCCTGGAGCTTGGCGGCATGGACCGTGCCGAGGCTCTGCGTCGCGCCCAGCTCGTCATCGACCGCTTTGGCTTGCCGGCCGACGAGGCGCCCTTCTCGCTCTCGCGCGGTCAGCGCCAGATGGTGGCACTCGCCTCTGTCGTGGTCGTAGAGCCCAAGATCGTTGTGCTCGACGAGCCCACGAGCGGCCTTGATTACCGCGAGTGCATGACCGTCATGGAAACGGTGCGCACCATGGCCGAGCGCGGTTGCGCCGTTATCATGGTCTGCCACGATATGGAAGTCGTCTCGGATTTTGCCGAGCGCATTGTGGTAATGGCCGACGGTCGCATCCTCGACCGCGGCCGCACGCACGAGCTATTCTCGAACATCGATCTCATGCGGCGTGCCTACGTGGAGCCTCCCCAGGTTATTGAACTCTCGCGCCGTCTGGCATCTTCCGTCTCGCCCGCTTTTGCGCAGGTGAGCGAGGTCACCGATGTCGTTCGAATTACCAAGGAGATGATCCACCGTGGTTAACGTCATCGACTACATGCCGGGCGATACGCTGCTGCATCACCTGAACCCCGTCGTCAAACTGGGCCTCGCTGCCGCCATCATCGTCGGCATCTTCTTGTCCGACACCTACGTGGCGCTGCTGGGCTTTTTGGCACTCACCCTTGCGCTGGGTGCCTATGCCGGCGTCGTCGACCGTCTGTTCTCGCTGCTCAAGTTGCTGATTCCGCTCGCGCTTATCATGCTGGTGCTCCAGCTGGCCTTTATGCGCGATGGCAACGTGGTGTGGGGTTTTATCACCGACACGGGCCTCATCACAGGATCGAAGGCCTGCCTGCGCCTGCTGGGTGTGGCATTACCACTCATCCTCATGCTCATGGTGACCAAGCTCAACGACCTTGCCAACGCCTGTGTCGAGGTGCTGCACGTGCCGTATCGCTATGCCTTCACCTTTACCACGGCGCTGCGCTTTGTGCCGGTGTTTGGCCAGGAGATGAACGCCATCATGGAGGCGCAGACCGCACGCGGCGTCGAGTACGACACCAAGAACCCCATCAAGAAGCTTAAGCTCATGCTGCCACTGTGTGTGCCACTGCTCATCTCGAGCGTGGGCAAGACCGATGCCACAGCCTTGGCGGCAGAACAGCGCGGCTTCTATCTGCGTACGCGCGCCAGCTCGTACAAGCGCTACCCCATCAAGGGCCTGGACATCGCCGCGCTCATCGTCAGCATCGCCCTCATCGCCATCGGCTTCCTCTTCTAGTTCACCACCGACAGCAACCGCCCAACGCAAAAGGCCTCGGCTCGCACCAAACGAGCCGAGGCCTTTACTGTTTCACCAGATAAAACCTACCAAAATAAACCTGTCCCTTTTTGGCGGGTCGGAAGCTAGAGGCGGTAGGGGGCGCCGCTGCGGATGATGGATTCGCGCACCAGGACGTCCATGGCGTCGAGGGTGATCTCGGGCATCTCTCGGTACTTCTGCAGCACCGATAGCTCGGTGCAGGCCAGAATGACGCGGTCGCAGCCGCTACGGGCGAACTCCCACATCACGCGGTCGAACTTATCCATATCGGGCTCACGTCCGGCCTTCACATCATCGTAGATAAGCGACATCACATCGTTCTGACGTTTCTCGCTGGGATAGACGACCTCAACACCCGCAGCCTTACATTCGCGGCCGTAGACGCCCGCGCCCACGGTACCGTCGGTGCCCATGATGCCAATCTTGTGCACCGGCTCGGCCGGCATACTCAGGTTGGGGTCGAACTCGCACTCCCCCATCACCGCACCGGCCAGAGCATAGCGCACCGACTCACGCGGCATGTGGATAATCGGCACCTTCGTAAACGACTGGATCTGGTCGTAGAAGTAGTGCGACGTGTTGCAGGGAATGGCAATGTGCGCACAGCCCAGCGACTCGAGTGCCTGGGCACACTCTTTCATGGTCGCCAGCAGCTTGGCATGCTCGCCGGTCTTAATGGCCAACGTGCGGTCGGGCATGGTCGACTTGGAGAGCACTACCATGTCGATATGTTCCTGATCGCAGGCAGCAGCCGTATGACGCACCACCTGGTCGTAGTAATACGACGTGGCCTCGGCGCCCATGCCGCCGATAACTCCCAGCTTTTCCATCGCCGCCTCCTTGATGACGCTTGCGCAATTGCGCGTATCATACCCGCGCCCGCCCGATGCAAACCGGACGGGCGCCGCGCTCATCTACTTGTAATACGTCTTGAACAGCTTAAAGTGGCGCAGCTTGGTGTGCCACATGCGCAGCCAGCGGTTAAAGACAAAGTCGCCCTTCATAAACGAAGGGTCGGCGCCCTTGCCTTCCTTGTCCAGGCGATGCACCTTAGCGCGCAGCTCGGGATCCTTGACGTACTTGTCGACGACGCCCATGGGGACGACCATCCACAGCGCCTCGTCCTGTGCCGTCACAAACTCCGGCTCAAACGGGCGGTTGAACACATACTCGTCCACCACATACTTGGCAACGTTAAAGCCGCTGTTGGTGACGTAGTAGTTGCTGCGACCCTGGCGCGTGTTGAAATCGAAGAACTTAAACGAGCCGTCGCGCTCGTCGTACTTAACGTCAAAGTTGGAATAGCCCACAAAGTGAAGGTCCTCGAGCAACTTGCGCACGCCGCCCATGAGCTCGTCGTTGGGCTCGGTGATGATACAGGCATGGTTGCCAACACCGTGGGGCTGATGCTCCTCGAGCAGCACATGGCCCAGGCACATCATGCGCACCCTACCGTTGCGGTCGGAATAGCTGGTGAGCACGCGCATGTACTCGTCGTTGCCGGGCACGCGGTCCTGCAAGATCAGATCGTCGGTGTAGCCGCTGGCATACGAATCGCAAATGACCTGTTCCAGCTCGGCGCGGTCGGCAATCTCATAGGCCTTCTTCTGGCCCTCGAACTCATGCTGCCACCACATGATGCCGTCAGAAGGCTTCAGAATCATCGGGTAAGGAAAATCGATCTGGTCGAGCACTTCGGCAGGCGCCTCACCCTGGGCATTAAGCATCGCCTTGGTAAAGGTAAACGTGTGCGGATAGGGCACGCCATGCTTCTCGCACAGCTCGTAGAAGATCTCCTTCTTCTGGCACTGCTCGAGCATGCTGTAGGGCGCGTAGGGAGCGACGATGTTATCCGCCAGCTCATGAGCATCCTTGGCTTGAGCCACGAGAGCGACATAGTTGTCGCCACAGCCCACAAGGACAATCGTCTTGTCGGTATGCGCTTGGGCAATGCCGTTGACGGTTTTGAGCATCACGGGCATGGTGTCGATATCCACGTTGGGCGTGTAGTCGATAATCTGGCTGCGGTACGCGGGACCCGTCTGATACTTGCCAAAGACCAGACTCTTGACCTGGTACTCCTCGTAGAAGGCGCGCGCCACCGAATAGGCGTTGATGTCGCCACCGAGCAGCACGGGAATGAACTCGCGCTCTGTAAATTGCAATGCCATGGAAACTTCCTATCATGAACTGCCCACACAACGGGCGGTCTTTGCGCAACTGATTTATTCTAGCGTGCCAAGCCGCCGGCGCCCAAAGCTCCACCGTATCTATGGCAATCGACGTAATCGTCCAGCACGAAG
>WGSQ01000149.1 GCA_014871605.1 Collinsella sp.
GCGCTGTAATGAAAATCGGCAGTTTTTTGGTCTTGGTCTTGACCACCGTGTGCTTGTTTACGACCTGTTGGCCGCCCAGCGGCTTGCCGGTCTGTGTGTCGTAAGCCTGCACGTAGGGAATGTTGCTGCCGGCAGGCGTCGACTCCACCTGCACGCGCGGCTGCTGCTGGGTCTCGCCGGCGTTGCCCGCATCCTGGGGACGCTGGGAATCGTACTCGCTCATAGCTGCGATCCTTTCGTCAAATAACCAAAGGCCCGCCAAACACGTGGCGGGCCATCATTGTTCACGTTGAGTTGTACCCCAATATGCGGGCGAACGTGTATGAGAACGCAATCTTTTAGGAAGGCTTAAGTTCTGCTGCAGGCCCAAAAGGGCCCAGCCTACGGCAAAACCACCACAAAGGTGCCTGTCCCCTTTGTGGTGGAAATCTAGTCCTTAAACAGATAGCCCACGCCGCGGACGGTGGTGATGTGTGCCGCGATCTGCGGGCCCACCTTGGAGCGGATGCGTCGAATGTGCACGTCGACGGTGCGCGTGCCGCCGCAGTACTCAAAGCCCCACACGCGGTGCAGCAGCACCTCGCGGCTGTAGGCACGGTTGGGGTGCGTCGCCAAAAAGCTCAGCAGCGAGTACTCCATCAGCGTCAGGTCGATGGGCTCATCATCGAGCGTCACCTGGTAGGTAGCCAGGTTAATCTCAAGGTTGTCGATGTTGAGCACATCGTCGGCGGTGACGGTCTCCTCCTCGCCCATCAGGCGCTGCGCACGAGCCTTAAGCTCGTTGGATGTCGCCGTGGGGCATACAAAGTCGGCATGCGCGTGATTGGGCAGGCGCAAGGTACCGAGCGCCTCGTCGTCGACGATCACCAACATGGGGACACCGCCGCGATCGTCAAGCCACTTGGCAATCTGATCGATGCGGTCGCCGCGGATGCCGTCGGAGTCGAGGATCAGCAGGTCAAAGTCGTGCGCCGCAGTCGGCGAATCGGGGGTTGCCAGGCTCACCTCGACACCCAGGGTGGTCGTCAAGCTGCGGGCAAACTCGTGGAAGCGCGTCGTGCGCGCCATGAACAGGGCACTCTTTTCGGACATATCGGCCTCCAAGGAAATGAGCTCAATCGTACTGGAACAAGCCAGCGCGATTAGGAGTTCGCCAGATAGTGCTTAATCTCCCACTCGGTGATCGTGGACTCAAACTTATGCCACTCGTCGCGCTTCTTTTTAAGGAAGAAACTGTGGATGTGCTCGCCGAGGGCATCCTTCATAAACTGCGAGTCCTCAAACACGTCGAGCGCCTCTTTAAGCGAGCGCGGCAGCGGCGTGTAGCCGGCCTCGACCATCTGACGGTCGGTAAGCTTGAGTGTCTCGGCCGTGGCCTCGGGCGGGAGCTCCAGCTTGCGCTCGATGCCGTCCAGACCAGCCGCCAGCGTGACGGCGTTGACCAGGTACGGGTTGGCCATGGGGTCGGGACTGCGCAGCTCGATGCGCGTAGACAGCTGCTTGCCGGGCTTGTAGACCGGGATGCGGACCATACTCGCGCGGTTGCGCAGGCCCCACGTGGCGTACTGCGGCACGGAGTCGCCGCCCGTGGTGATGCGCTTGTACGAGTTGACCGTGGGGTTGGTGATGGCGCTAATCTCGCGCGCGTGCGCCAGGATGCCGGCCATGTAGTGCTTGGCGACGTCGGAGAGATGGTACTTCTCGTCGCCCTCGCCCCAAAAGACGTTATTGCCGTCGTGATCGAACAGCGACTGGCACAGGAACATAGCGCTGCCGTCCTCGCCTGCCAACGGCTTGGGCATAAAGGAGGCGTGGCAGCCGCTCTCGTAGGCCTGCTGCTTAATGATGAGTTTGGCCGTGGTGATGGCGTCGGACATGCTCAGGGCCTCGGCGTGACGCAGGCTCATGCCGTGCTGCGAGCGGCCGGCGGCGTGGAAGGTATACTCCACGGGCACGGACATCTTCTCGAGCGTGAGGACCGTGTTGCGACGCAGGTCGCGGGCGGCATCGCTCACCGAAAGATCGAAGTAGCCCACGTTGTCGAGCGGCTCGGGGGTGTGTTCGTCGGGGAAGTAGTAATACTCCAGCTCAGCGCCCACGTTGAGCAGATAGCCAGCTTTCTCGGCCTTGCGGAACATGCGGCGCAGGGCATCGCGCGGGTCGCCGGCAAACGGCTTGCGATCGGGAGTGCACACGTCGCAGAACACGCGGGCGACGCCGTTGTGGCTCGGGCGCCACGGCAGGATCTGGAAGGTCGAAGCATCGGGGAACGCCAGCATGTCGGCTTCCTCGGGCGTAGCAAAGCCCTCGATGGCGGAGCCGTCAAAGCCAATACCCTCCTCAAAAGCGACCTCGAGGTCCTCGGGGCTAATGGCAAAGTTCTTGAGGCGGCCGAGAATGTCGACAAACCACAGACGCACAAAGCGGATGTCACGCTGCTCTACGGAGCGGAGTACGTAATCGATGTTCTGCTGGTTCATGTCGCTCCCCTTTCTTTCGGGCGGGTTTCGACTGGTCTATATCGCAGATACTATCGCAGAAAAATGTTTCCGCAGGGTTAAAGCGTATCAAGCGCTCAAAAAACGTGCGCGAGCAGGCGGTTGCGAACGAGCGGCTAGCGTTCAGATTCGGAGACAATTTGTCTACAGGCTCGTTCCAGCGCAGGGAACTCCATCGTCACTGCATCCCAAACAACCGAGCGGTCGACATTGCCGTAATCATGCGCAAGATAATTTCTCATGCCGATAATTCCACGCCATTCAATTTCGGGATGAAGCCGCTGCGAGCGTTCCGACAATTTGCCCGCTTCTTCCGTCACCCTAAGCGCACACATCAAAAGGGAGTCCGCCAACGCCCTCGTCCGCACGTCATTCGCATGCAGAAACTGGTCCTCGGTGATATCAAAAGCCTTGATGCGCTCGTTCGTTTCGGAGATGGCCTCCAAAACCTCTTGGGCGCGAAGGCTGTCTGACTTACGCGCGATCATAAAGGATCACTCCTTCGCGCTCGATTACCGCGGCAAGTTCGTCATCAAGATGATCACTAGAGACGAGATCAACCTGCCTCCCGGTTTCTTTGCGCACCGCCTCGCCAAACGCCGACAGCGCAAAAAGACCAAAGCCCTGCTCGCGATCGACTTCGAGACGCAAGTCAATATCACTATCGGCATGCGCCTCGCCACGGGCATACGAACCAAATAGAATCACGGTTTTGATGGCGGGAATCGTGCTGGCTGCCTCGCGGACGGCGGACTCAATCTGGGCAGTATCCAAAATGCCCGCCGCGGCGCTTTCGCTCGCAGAGCTTTTACCAAGTGAAGGAACAAACGGCAGAGAGCGCTCGCGCAGCATCTGCCTCATAAACATATTGACCGCAACAGACGAAGTCATGCCAAGCTCTTCGCACAGTTCGGCAAATGAGTCTTTAATTGACGAGTCCACTCGCACACTCAGCACAGACGCAGCCATGGATACCTCCTGTATGACATTGTCTATATATTATCATACAGACTAGCGCGAGGTCGAAGCGCGGTGTTCGATGTGGCCGGGGACCTCGATACGCTTGGGGGCGAGCTTTGCGGCCTCGCCCACCGTGGTGGTGACGACGTCGATGCGCTCGGACAGGCGCTCGACCACGCGCTCGGCGATGGTAAGGGTGTCTTGCGCGGCCGTGGTCACACCGCCAAAGAGCACGTGGTTCCAGGGATAATCGTCAAATGTCGCGATCTTAAGACCAGCCGGCAGCGAGGGACCAAGCTGCGCCAGCGCCTCGGTCAAACGCAGGAAGACCAAGCCGTTGACGGCAATGAGGCCGAGCTTTTTGCCTGCATAGCCGCGGATGGTCTCGTCCAGGCGGCCGACGCCCGTGGCGCCCCCGTCGGCCAGGGTGACGACCTCGCCGGCAAGGCCGCGGTGCAAAAGCTCGTCGGTAAAGGCCTCGGCGCGCTTGCGACGCACGGGGCTGTCGTCGCTTGCCTCGGTGAGCAGGCACAGGCGCTCGCTGCCAGCGGCGGTCAAGGCGTCTACCAGGCCGGCGACCAGCTCACGGTTGTTAGATGTCACCAGATCGACACCGCCGTCGGCAACGTCGCGGTCGAGCAGCACAACGGGCAGGCGCCCCGCGGCCGCGGCGATCGCCTTGTCGTTGCCTCCGCAGGTGTTGACGACCAGGCCGTCCACGTCAGCATCGATAAGTCTGGCGAGCGACTCGGCCTCCTTAGCGGGGTCGTTGCCGCTAATGGCCGTCATGAGCGAGCAGCCGCGCGCGGCGGCGCTGGCGGAAAGTCCTTCAAGCATGGCGCTCGAGAACGGGTTGGCGATGTCGGCCAGGATCACACCGATGAGGTTGGTACGCGAGCTGCGCAGATTGCGCGCGGCAGCACGTGGGCGATAGCCGGTGCGCTCGATGACCTCGGCGATGCGAGCACGGGTCTCCTCGGTCATTTGCCCGGGGCGGTTGTTGAGATAGCGCGAGACCGTGGCCGGGCTCACGCCCGCCT
>WGSQ01000015.1 GCA_014871605.1 Collinsella sp.
CAGTCCTGCGCAAGACGGAAAGCACATTAAGTGCTTTCCTTTGCGTGCGGAACTCGCGACAAACTTAACCCGCGCCAGCCGGCCCCGGAGACCCTCCCTGCCGTCACTATGTTCAACCAGTTTTGCGGGCGTGCGCCGCTGCGCGGCTAGCCCGCGTGCTCCTCGGCGGGGTTGTCTGATGGTTGTTGTTGAACTTCGGCCTTTGGCTCAAAGAAAAACGGGAGATGCGATCTGCATCCCCCGTTTTTGTTGCGGTTAGTCTAAGTCAATAAATTTGGTGCTCAGGATCTTGCCTTCCTTGACGAGCATTCTGGCCATGGTGGGGCCTCGGGTGCCTCTGGGGTAGCTGGCGCTGCCAGGATTGAGGACTAGGCAGCGGCCTACTTGGGCTTCTTTGGTTTCGTGGGTGTGACCGTTGATGGCTACGTCTACGGATCCCACCGGAAGGTCTTCGCGGTAGTGGGCTACGGCGAATTTGAGGCCTTCGTAGGTGAAGATGGCCAGACGGTCTACATCCGGGCCGTAGTCGCGGTAGTAGTCGTTGTTTCCCAGGACCGCTCGCACGGGGGCGATGGTGCATAGGTGCTCGTAGTCCATCTCTGACGTGAGGTCGCCGGCGTGGATAATCAGGTCTGCGCCCTCAAGCTCATCCAGGAGCGCAGGCGATAAATAGCCGTGGGTGTCCGAGATGATGTCGATACGCTTGGCGCTTGCACTGTTCATGGGATCCCTTCCGCAAAAAACGATTCGGCAGATACATACAAAAAAGGCCCCACGGCTCCGCAGACGATGGGTCTACAGGGCTGCGGGGCCAGTGTGCTAGAGACTCAGAGCCTTCTTGAGCGGCACGACGCGGCGGCGCGAAACCGGAACGCGTTCGTCGGCGCCCGTAATGCCCAGCTGGATGGCACCCGAGGGCACCGTCTCCACATCCGTGACGCACGCCAAGTTGACGATATAGCGGCGGTGAACACGGAAGAAGCCAAAGTCGCAGAGCTTGGCCTCAAACTGCGCCAGCGAGGTCGTCGACAAAAAGCGATCATCGACGGTATAGATGCAGGAGTAATCGTCCTTGGCCATGATAAAGCGAATGTCGTCCACGGGAATGAGCACCTTGCGGCCGCCCTTTTCCACCGGGATACGCTCGATGGTCACCTTGCTGTCCGTAACCGGCTTGGCGCGTTGCATGACCTTCTCAATCGCGCGATCCAAGCGAGCTTCCTCGACCGGCTTCATCAGATAATCGACGGCATCCACGTCGAATGCCTCGACCGCATGGTCACTATACGCAGTCACAAACACGATCGCCGGCGGATTTTTGAGCTTATGCAGCGCCTCGGCAAGTTGCAGGCCCGAGGCACCGGGCATCGAGATATCGAGAAACACGACATCCACGCGACTTTCCATAAGCATCTCGATGGCGGAGCGGACGCTCGACGCCTCCGTGATCGTGCCGATCTTGCCCGTTTGCTCGAGCAGGAAGCGAAGCTCCGAGCGAGCCGGCGCCTCATCATCCACAATCATCGCACGCAGCATAGGGATAAAACCTTTCGTCAACTAACTACGCCGGGCATCCGTCGCATGACGTTGAGCCCGTAGCCTTTTATTTTACTCTTGAATGTCGAAGATGCTCTCTGACAAATCAAGATGAAGGAGCACTTTGGTGCCCTTGCCCGGCGCCGATTCGACGCGCGTATAGGAGTGCGGCCCATAAAAGCGATGGATGCGCTCCGAAATATTGTGCATGGCCACACCGGCGCCGCCACCCTGGGGAGAGCTGGCGTCGGGACGGGCAGAGCGCTCGTCAAACAGTCTGGCGGCGGTACCCTCATCCATGCCCACGCCATTATCGGCCACGGCAATCAAGATTGCATCCTCGCCGTCTTGGTGAACGGTCACGTCGATCCTCAGGGCGTCGTCATCGCCCATACCATGACGTACGGCGTTCTCGACAATCGGCTGGATCACGAACGCCGGCACCAGCGTATCTTCTACGTCCTCGGACACATCGAACGTCGCAAGCACGCGGTCCTCGCCAAAGCGGGCCTTCTCAAAGGTAAGGTAGCGCTTGGTCTGTGCGACCTCGCGCGAGACCGGAATAAGCGATCCCGAGTTGTCGAGCGTGGCACGATAGAACGATGAGAACTCACGAAGCAGTTCGCGGGCCCGCAGCGGGTCGGTGCGCGTAAACGATGCAATGGTGTTCAGCGTGTTGAACAGGAAGTGCGGGTTAATCTGCGCCTGCAGCGCACGCACCTCAGCGCGCGCCGTGAGTTCCTTTTGCACCTCGAGCTCGTGGATGGCGAGCTGCGTGGACAAGATCTCGGCAAAGCCCGAGGCAAGCGCGTACTGGGTACGGTCGACGGCGCGCGGGGTCTTGTAGTAGAACTTGAGCGTGCCGACGGTACGATCGCCCACCTTGATGGGAGCGATAATGCCGGCGGGGACTTGGTTGTGCGAGCCGTCCGAACCCACGACATCCACCATACGGTTGAACGACTGCACGATGCCATGTTCGATAACGTAGCGTGTGGCAAGCGTGTGGATGGGAGAATCTGGCAGTAGTTTTTCCTCAAACTCTCCCGCGCAGGCAAGCACGTTGCCCTCGTCGGTGATGGCCACCGTCATGGCGCGCGTCTCGGGCAAAATGCGCCGGCACACCAAACGCGCCGACTCCTGCGTCAGACCGCCCTTAATGTCCTCGAGCATGGCCGAGGCCACCGAGAGCGTCTCCTCGGTGTACTGGGAGCGCACCGAATCGGGATTGAGCGTCAAAAAGATAAAGATGCACAGAAAGATGCACAGCAGCGCGCAGGCAATCACCGTGGCGATCGGCTCGATACCGGTCACCAAGGCAAAAATAAAGTACACCAGCACGCAAATGGCGCAGGCAACGGCAACGATGCGAAAGATTGATATTGAACTATCGCGCTGGGCGCGGCGGTCGATCATTCGGCCCCCTCCAGGATACTGATCAGTTGTGCGTCACGCCAAAGCCCGTCCATGATCTTGGGCCAAAAGCTCTGGAAACGCAGGTAGCTTGCAGCGTTTTGGCGCGCATAGGCCTTTGCCTCGCCGATACCATGGCGCCAGATGCGCAGGTAGCCCTCATGCTCGCGGGTAAACACGCTGCGGACCATAGCGGTCTTGCGCACGCGGTCGTCGAGCTCGCGCGAAATCCACGGGCTCGGGTAGGGCATGAGTGATGCCGCCGTAACGGGAATGAGCTCCTTTTGATGCGCGGCGAATGTCAACTTGGCCCGTTCGTAGTACCAACGGTATACATCCTGCATAAAGCGCGGTGAGCGCTTTTCGGACTCCGGAGGCAGATGGCGCACGGTCCACTCGTTATCGAACCACACGTCGTAGCCAAACATGCGCATGTTAAAGAGGTAATCCAAGTCCTCGCCGCGGGTGATAAACGGGTCAAAGGCCACACGCGTAAAGGCGCGGGCGTGCAGGGCCATCAGGCCGCCGCACACGTAGTTAGAGCGCGAGATGCGGGTGCCCGAGAGCGCCTTTTTCATCCAACGGTTGAACTCGATGCGCTTGGTCCACCAACGATGGCAGATGCCCGCCTTGTCCGTGGGAGCCAGCGGCGAGCCGTCGCGATCGTAGAAATAGCCGCTCTTGACCAAGATCGGCAAGCCCTGACGCGTCTGCTGCCCCAACGCATAGGTCGCGCGCTTCATAAAGTCGGCGTCGATGACAGTCTCATCGTCATCCAAAAAGATAACCGCGTCATGCCCCAGCACAGCGGCACAGGCTAGCCCCATGTTGCGGATGGCACCGTAGCCTCGCAGGCTCACGCACTCGCCCGAACCCTTGGGCGCGATCTGAGCAACCCGGTCTGCGATGCGCGAGGCCTGGGTGTTGGTGACAACGGTGACCTTGAGCGTGGGATGCGCGTCGACAATCTCGCGCACGCGCAGCGACACATCGGCTGTGGCAGAAACGGGACAGACCACCAAAAGGATGATGCGCGGGATGTCACGTACCTGCTCAAGCGAGGCCAGACAGCGGTCGAGTTCGGGATTGTCGGCGTTGAGTCGCGTCGAATGATCATAGGTGCCAGGGGCGTTTGCGCAAGCGTCATCGCCCGCCCAATACGTTGGAATCACGACTGTGGCGTTCATGCCTTACCCTCCCTGCAACACAAAAACGGGACGCCGCCAAACACAGGCGACGCCCCGCGACCTAGCTGATTCCATCATACCCACTTGGGCAAATCATTGCTCGCAAGTCGCAATGTTTATTGCGGATAACCCCAAAAGAGTACCGTGGACAGGCACAATATCCGCTCGCTCCTATGCGGCATGCTCTGCCGCCCGAGTCATGCGGGACAGGCGGACCAGCAGCATAAAGCCAACGACCAGCAGCACACCAATGGAAAGGACGCCCAGCGACGGGTTGCCGGTCAGCGAGGTGACAACCGACACCAGGAAGGTGCCCATAACGCTTGCATAACGACCAAAGATGTCAAAGAAGCCGTAGTACTCGTTGGACTTTTCCTTGGGGATAATGCGGCCAAAGTAGCTACGGCTGAGCGCCTGCACGCCGCCCTGGAACAGGCCGACCATAATGGCAAGCACCCAAAATTCAAAGGCGGTCTTTAGGAAGAACGCGGCGAACAGCACAATGCCCATGTAGGCGGCGACCGCCACCAGGATCATGTTGAGCGTGCCCACGCGTCCGGCGAGCTTGCCGTAGATGATGGCGGACGGAAAGGCCACGAACTGCGTAACGAGCAGCGCCAGCACCAGCTGCGTCGAATCGATGCCCAAGGCCGATCCGTAGCTGGTAGCCATGGAAATGACCGTGTGCACACCGTCGATATAGAAGAAGAACGCAATCATGTAGACCAGCACGGTCTTGTTGTGGGCGATCTCGCGCATGGTGTGTCCGACCTCGGAGAACACGCCGCCCACGATGTGGCCGATAGTGTCCTCGGGACCGCGCTCGCGACCGTACTTTTGCTTATAGGTGCGAATGAGCGGCAGGGTAAAGATGAGCCACCAGGCACCAGTGATGATAAACGACAGACGCGTTGCCAGCATGGTAGGGACGCCAAGAGCGGGGCCACCCATGATGAGCGCCAGGCAGATGACGAACGGCACGGTGGAACCGATGTAGCCCCAGGCATAGCCCGAGCTGGACACGGCGTCCATGCGCTCGTCGGTGGTAATGTCGGGCAGCATGGCGTCGTAGAACGTCATAGAAGAGTTAAGGCCGATGGTGCACAGCACGTACACGGTCAAAAATGCCATGGCGGACATTGGGATAGCCTGCGCTAGGCAAAGAACCAGGCCCGTGAGGAAGAAGCCCAAGAAGAACTTGATCTTGTTGCCGGCGTAATCGGCAAGCGCGCCCAGAATGGGCATGAGCATGGCGATGACCAGCGAGGCGATCGTCTGCGCATTGCCCCAGGCGACCACCAGGTCGGCCGAGGAAGCGCCGGTATTGATGGCGTTAAAGTAAATGGGCACCACCGAGGTATTGAGCAGCACGAGGGCCGAATTGCCCACATCATACATAACCCAGTTACGCTCGAGCTTGGTGTATTTCATGGACAGGGACCCTTCGTATTCGCCCGATATGCAGTTAGTTCATCGTACCCCAATTGTCCAGAACCGCCGGTAAGGATTCGGCAAAGGGGCACGCACGGGCCCTATTCCTCGCGGTCGAACTCCTCATCGGCATTGAGCACGCGACCGCTGTAGTTGACGTGACTGGTCACGGCATCCATGTCACCGGTCTCGATAAAACGTGCGACCGTGCACTCGTAATCGACCAGCGCGCGATCAAAGACCTCGGGGAAGCTCTCGTTCGAGACCTCATCGGTAAAGGGATTCTTCCATGTCAGATGGCCCAGATTGCCAGTGCGCTCGGGCAACTCCGTCGTCACGCGATGAGCAAGGCCGTCGAGCAGCGAGTAATCGTGCACCAAGCCCTCAACCAGCGAGATCGCGCGCGTCTTTGCGGAGCCGGCCGGCTCAATCGCGCGGTAAAGTCGCTGCATATTGGCAACGGCAGCACCGTACTCCCCCGCCGGAATGTCAATGCCGTACACGCGTCCGGCAACATAGCTCATCAGCACGCCGGCCACGCGATTGATGCGATCGGTAGTGACGATCTCGCCCGCCGGCGGGTAATCGTCGACCGTAGCGCCATCGCGTTTAAGCTGCAGCATCAGTACATCCAGGTCGCTCTCGATCACGGCATGGACCTGACTGCTCGAATCCTCAAGCTCTGAATCGGACTCCACGATGCCAAACTGCTGCTCATAGACAAAGGGATGGGCGTTGCGGTCGAGCACGTAATGAGACAGCAGGCCCAGCGCAAAGGCGCGACCCAAGCTGGCGTCGCGCGGCAGCAGATGCGACACGCCGTCGCGCAGGCACGCGAACTGGCGAGACATACGCGACCGATGCATGACCTGCGCCAGCAGCGTGCAGTCGGAAACACGCGGTGTCAGAATGTGAAAGAAGAACGGGTCGGGGCCTTGGTTGCCCAAGATAAAGGCAATGCGCTCTTCATCGGACGTGATGACGCCCTGCGGAAGACGGTCGATGCTTTCCTCGCCAAACAGATGATGGGTGATAAGCGCGGGCATAATGATCCTTTCGATTTCATTCGATGCCACCCATTATGCCCACCGCGCGCCCATGCCAAACCTGCGATGGTAAACGACGGCATGCAGACCGTCTACGCAAGCCCCAAGTGTGCTTTAACCTCGGCAGCGCGACGGCGGGACACGGGCACCGTCGAGGTTACGCGATCGAGTCTGAGCTCCATAAGACCCGTGGAACCGATCTCGACATTGTGCACGTCTTCCAAATTGACCAGATAGCTGCGATGAACGCGAATAAAGCCCTCGGAGACCAAGCGACGCTCGAGCGAAGAGATCGACTCATTGATCAGGTACGTTCCCTCGGCGCAGATGGCGTTGCAAAAATCGGCGCGCGCCTCAAAGTAGCAGACGTCTGCGGCGGGAATGAACACCTTTTTGCCCCCGCGGTCCACCGTCAGACGCAAAGGCTGGCGCGGAGCGTGGATAACACGACGGGCACCCAAGGCTGCCTCGATCTTGTCGAGTGCCTTTGACAGGCGTGCGTCCTCGACCGGCTTGACGACATAGTCGACCGCATCGAGGTTATACGCATCGGCGGCAAACTCGGCAAACGCCGTCACAAACACAACCACCGGCGGCGTCTTTAGGTTCTGCAGCGTCTCGGCAAGCTCAATTCCCGAGCGGCCGGGCATCGTGATGTCCAAAAACAACACGTTGGGCTTGTTCGAGAGAATCGACTCCACGGCCTCGGTGACATTGCCCGCCTCGGCAATCTGGCCCACACGCGTATCCTTTTCCAACAGATAGCGTAGCTCAGCCCTAATGGGAGGTTCGTCATCAACCACCAAGATGTTCCAGCCTTCGGACATATGTGCTTCCCCTCTTTTTCTCTCAATCCAACCGCGTGCTACACCGTTAGCGGCGCCGGCTCATGCGGCTCGCCGTTCAACTCAACGATGACCTGCGTTCCCACGCCCTCCTGGGACTTCACGCGCATGCCAGAATCTTCTCCGTAAAAGAAATGGATGCGCTGAAGCACGTTGAAGAGCGCCAGGCCGCAACCTCGCTTGACGGAGCCGTCGGCGGTAATGCTCTCGGGCTCCTCTCGGCGATGCTGCTCAAACAGATGCGCGCAGACTTCTTCGCTCATCCCGATGCCGTCATCTTCGACGATAATCTCCAAGCCGTCATCGGTCTCAAAAGCCCTAACACGAATAGAAAGCGGCTCGATCTCGCGCTGCGCATGCTTGATGCAGTTTTCGAGCAGCGGCTGCAAGATAAACGGCGGTACTAGGCTGTCGCGCACCTCAAAGTCGATGTCGACCGAAACGCGCAGACGGCCGTCGCCATACCGGGCCTGCATAAGATTGATATAACGAGTGCCCTGCTCCACCTCGTGCTCGAGCGTGGTGAGCGTATCGGAGTCAGAAAGCGTCTGACGGTAATAATTGGAAAAATCGATGAGTAACGATCGCGCCTTGTCGGGCTCGGTTCGAACGAGCGACACGATCGTGCTAATGGTATTGAACAGAAAATGCGGGTCGACCTGCGACTGCAGGGCACGAAGCTCAACGCGGGCCGTGAGCTCGTCCTGGCGCTCGAGCTCAAAGCTGGCGAGCTGCGTGGAAATGAGATCGGCAAAACCCGAGGCAAGGGCCGTCTGGCGCATATCAATGCTGCTCAGGCGGGGGTAATACAGCTCGAGTGTGCCCACGCAATGCCCGCGCACGGTAAGCGGCGCGACAATGCCGGCGCGCAGGCGGGGAAAATAACCGCCCGTCTCATTGGAGGTGTCACGCGAAAACACGCTCTGCTCGCCCGTCTCAATCACACTGAGCGTAGTCTTGAGCACGACCGGGGTGCCGGCAGGGCACTTTGCCGAGTCCTCGCCCCAGCTTGCCAACACCTGTTTGCCATCGGTAAAGCAGATGGCAGAGGCGATGGTCTCGGACAGGATGATTTTAGAGGCGCCCAAGGCCGCTTCGGGCGTAAGGCCGCGCGACGTGTAGGCGAATATTTTTGATGCGATGGCGAGCGTACGGTCGGTTGCACTCGATGTGAGGTCGTCGGGGACCACAAAGACATACGAGAAAAAGAAGCACAGCATGACCATGCCGGCAATAACGACAACGCCCGGAACGGGATTGGGGTTATCGGTTAAATCCCAGATAAGCAGCAGGATAAGCGCCGGAACGACAACACCGAGCAGGATGGCCTGGACCACATGCTGGGCCGTACGAAAGACCTTGGTAGAGTTGTAGCTCTTGCCCAGAATCAGCCTGTTTAAATCCACCGTCATCCCCTTTTATCTATCGCACCCATAGCAATAAAGAGGGCCGCAAGCGACCCTCTCCATTGCATTATGCAATCAAAAACTGTGTTTTACATCCAGTCGTCGATGAACGGTAGTTTAGGCGCTGTATTTGTTGGCCTCGCCAAAGGTGCCAGCCTCGACGATCCAGCCGTCCTTCATGATAACGTCCATGTTGTCGGTGTTGAGCACGTGAATGTCGGCGGCGACGTCACCGTTGACGACCAGCAGGTCGGCGCACTTGCCGGCCTCGATAGAACCGGTCTCGTCCTCGATGTGGCACATCTTGGCACCGTTGAGGGTGGCGCAGGTGATGGTCTCGACCGGGGTGAAGCCGATCTTGTCGACGAACTCGTACATCTCCTCGATGGAGCAGGTGCCGTACGGGGTGACGAAGGAGAAGGAGTCGGAGCCGATCGTCATGACGACGCCGCGCTTCTTGGCCTCGCGCAGGCAGTCGTAGTTGCGCTGCAGCTCCTTCTCGACCAGGGTGCCCTCGTACTTGTCGTGCAGCTCGGGGACGTAGACGGGCGGATAGGTGGCGTACCAGGTGGGCAGGAAGGCGATCGTCGGGGTGAAGAAGGTGCCCTGCTCGGCCATGAGGTCCATGGTGCGCTCATCGATATCGAAACCGTGAATCAGCTGCTCGCAGCCAAAGCGAACGGAATCGTAGGCAGCGGCGTGGTTGTTGTAGCAGTGGCTCCACACGGGGATGCCGACCATCTTTGCCTCTTCGACCACGGCCTGAATCTCCTCGGAGCAATAGTGCTGGTCGCGACCGGAGTCCCAGCGCCAGATGCCGCCACCGGTAGCCCAGATCTTGATGGCATCGGGGTTCTCGCGCAGGCGACGGCGGACGGCCTTGCGCAGATCCCAAGGACCGTCGACCTGATCGCCCCAGGGGTGCGATTCCTTGTTGAGCTCCTGGCTGCAGTGGTGGGAGTCGCCGTGGCCGGCAACGCGGCAGAAGCCAAGGCCGGTGGCCAGAACGCGCGGGCCCTTGAAGACGCCCTTGTCGATGCAGTCACGGATCTGGATACCAAAGCGGCCGATCTCGCAGACGGTGGTGAGGCCGTGGGTGAGGCAGTCGTAGGCCTGCTTGACGGCGACGGCCTGCTTCTCGAGGAGCGGCTGCATGACCCAATCGGTATCATCGTCGGTCAGGTTGCCCGAGAAGTGCAGATGGGTGTCGATCAGGCCGGGAAGGACGGTCTTGCCGGCGGCGTCGATGACCTCAACGCCCTCGGGAAGGTCCTGCATAGTGCCGGCGTACTCGATCTTGCCGTTGTCGTCGACGAGAACGAGGGAGTTCTCGACCGGCTCGGCACCGGTACCGTCGATGAGCTTGCCGCCAACGATTGCATACTTAGTGGACATGGTTCCTCCTTATGGATCCATATAGTGGGCGAGGCCGTGTTGGGTTAAGGCCTCACAAAGCTACCCAAGTGGTGCCGGGTTCGGTGCGCGGGAGAGAGGGCCCCGCGCACCCGATCCGCCCCGGCTAGGCGTTACTTTTTGCGGGAATTGGTGAAAGCCATGAGGGCCAGGCCAATAGCCAACCAGCCGATCACGATGCTCCACTCCACCATGTTGAGGGAGGCGGGAGAGAACGGAATCACGAGCAGGCCGATGATGATGGCACAGGCAGCGATAGCGAGGCCGATGCCAAACTTGCCGCCGGGCACCTCGTAGGGACGAGGCAGGTCGGGCTCGGTGAAGCGCATGCGCAGGCAGGCGAGGGCGACCATACCGCAGGAGAAGATGAAGGCGAGAGCCGACACGTTGGTCAGAGGGATGAGCATGTTCTTGCCCAGGAACGGACCGATGACGGTGATAACGCCCAGAACGACGCAGGCGAGCTTGGGAGCGCCGGACTTGGGGTCGACCTCGGCGAACTTCTCGGGCAGTTGGCCCTTGCGGCCCATGGCGAGCATGATGCGGCTCGTGGCGCCGTAGAAGGAGTTCATCGGGCCCATGGGTCCAAGCGTGGCGATGACGAGCATGGCCAGGTACAGAAGCATGTTGATACCCTTGAGGCAGGCAAGCGCGGGAACCGGGCTCTTAACAAACTCATGCCAGTCGAGGATGGTGCCGAACGAGTAGATGCAGACCATGTAGAAGCCGCCGGCGGCCAGCAGGGCCAGGGAGATGATCTTGCCGAACTTGTTCCAGTTGAGGCCCTCGGCTGCTTCCTCAGCCTGCTGAGGAATGGTGTCGAAACCGGCGTAGAAGAACGGGGTCAGAACCAGGACCGACACGATGCCGGCGAACAGGCTGGCACCCTCGGTAGCGGCCTTGCCGCCGCCAGCGCCGGTGACCTGGGAGAACACGGGCATGGCATTGTCCGGCGAGCCGGTGAACAGCGAGACGCCCATGGCGAGCAGCATGCCGCAGAGCAGAGCCTTGGTCAGGAAGGCCTGGAGCTTGGCGGCCGAGCTGGCGCCGCGGAAGTTGAGGAAGATGACGTAGGCTGCGAAGCCGAGCGCGATCAGCGTCGGGAACAGGTAAACGTCGGCGCCCAGGATGGTGTAGAGCTTGACGGCGCGCAGCCACTCAAGACCGGGCAGGCTGCCGAACATCTCGGACACGAGGGTCGAAATGGCGATGGCCTCCCACGGGCACAGGATACCGTTGCCCAGGGCCAGGAGCCAACCGGTGATATAGCTCAGCGTACGGCCAAAGCTACGATCGACATACTCGACGATGCCGCCCGAGATGGGGATAGCAGCCGTGAGCTCACCGAAAACAGCTCCGACGGGCACGAGAAAGATTGCACCCAAGAGGAATGCGATCATAGCGGGAACGGGACCGCCGCCCACGACCATCCAGTCGCCGACCTGCAGAACCCAGCCAGTTCCGATGATGGCACCGAAACCGATGGTGAAGAAGTTCCAGAGCGAAAGCGTTTTCTTCATGCCGCCGTTACCTTCGACTGCAACTTCTGCGTTCTTGTCCGCCATTGTTCCCCTCCTTTCCTTATTGACGCCTCTTTGGCGTCACCCCTTGCGCGGTCTGTTTTGCCGCGCGCTTTTATTTCATGGCTTTAAGATACGGCCTTGGCACAGCAGCGCCGCTTGTGGCTCGACCGAAGGCAGAACTGCAAAACGAGCGGCGCCGTTTTTGGGACGAACGGCACGGTTTGCCGCTCATTGTTGTCGCCCGTCCGACGGGCGTACGCTCATCGGACGCATATAGAGATGTTTTTGAGGCCGTGTGTTTTGCGCCTTTCGTACCGTTTACCGAGCTTTTGACGCGCGGACCCATTTGTTGCACATCTTTTTTGTAGGATAGACAGGTTATACATGAGACAAGGCGGTACGAATGGCATACGGATACAACGACGGTGATCAACGGCGACAAAGCGTTCGCCTTGCTGGCCGCACCACGCCGACGCCCAGAAGTGCCACGAGCAGCAATCCGCAACGCCCTCAAGAGCAACCCAGGCCTTCGTCTCGGCAGCAGACAAACAGAACACGGCAGAGTGGCCGTCCGAGCACGGGCACAAGCGCACAGCAAGATAGCCGCTTGGGCGCGCGCACTCGACAGCGCCAAGCCGAGGTTCCGCAACTGCGCCGCAACGGCGCACGTCAGCCCGGCAGCCATATCAACCGCTTCTTTTCGCATCCCCAAGGCGGACGCGACGGCAAGCCCTACCGCTCGACATCGTACGTGAATGCCCCCGCCCTGCCGGCTCGTCGGCTTTGCCTCGCACTGTGCTCTATCCTCATCTGTCTGGTCTTTGTGCTTATGAGCTCCTGTATGTCCCACGGCTCGGCCGGTCTCGAGCCCACCGCCGAGGACAAGCTGCTCAAGGCCCCCGTCGCGCCCGGTTATTCTTTCGCCTTTTCGACCCCGCGCTCGCAATGGCAAGCCGGCACGATGCCCCATATCTATCAGATCGACCCTGCATGGTCGGAGCTGCCTTACGCCGGCGGTACCATCCGCCAAAATGCCTGCGGGCCTACGTGCCTCACCATGGTCTATATCTTTAAGACGGGACGCACCGATATGACCCCCGTCAATATGTGCGCGCTTTCCGAGGCAGGCAATTACGCCCCCACCGGTGCAACCGAATGGTCGTTTATGACGAGCGGTGCGTGGCAGTTGGGACTTAACGGAACGGAGCTTCATAACAATCGCGACTCGATGACTCAGGCGCTGCGTTCGGGAGCGCCCGTCATCGCCGCCGTTCGGCCGGGCACCTTTACCAACGTGGGCCACTACATTGTACTTTACGGTATTGACGACGCCGACCAGATTGAAGTCTTCGATCCCAACTCGGCCAGCCGCAGCGCCCGCCGCTGGGGCGTCGTAGAGGTCCTCAACGAAGTCGAAGCCATGTGGGCCTACTACTAGTCGTTGGG
Source organism: Collinsella sp. (assembly GCA_014871605.1). Lineage (GTDB taxonomy): Bacteria > Actinomycetota > Coriobacteriia > Coriobacteriales > Coriobacteriaceae > Collinsella. The sequence goes on from WGSQ01000015.1 coordinate 13,247, forward strand.
GACAGACTTAAATGAGTGGTCTCTGGCTGCCCGGAACTGCTGGCACGGAAAATGCATCCCGCTTTGAAGTTCGATAGCGAGATGCACTTTCCGCGCACGGCCTGTTTGGGAAACTACGTTCCACTTTCCGGCAACATTCCGGGATGCATTTTCCGGTTGAGGCCCTCAAGGGAAACCATGTCCCATGTTGGACGCTCATTCTGGGATGCGCTTTCCGCAGTTGATTGATGCGGGCTTTAAGGACTGTTCCAAGCTGCCGGCAGAAAAGGAACGTCCCCAGGTGCCGGGTTTCCGCAGTCATTGGGGACAGACTTAAATGACTAGTCGTTTAAGAACGTCCCCAATGACTACCCACAGAATGAGGGTCTCATCGGGGACTAGGTAAATAGCAAAAGCCCCCGCGGCCGAAACGGGCCGCGGGGGCAGCAGGCTTGCAAGGGTTAACTCAAGTCCTCGCCATTTGATGCAATGACCTTTTGGTACCAGCAGAAGCTGTCCTTTCGGTAGCGATCGAACGTGCCTTTGCCCATATCATCGGCATCAACATAAACAAAGCCATAGCGCTTCTTCATCTGCCCCGTCGAGGCCGACACCAAATCGATACAGCCCCACGGCGTGTATCCCATCAGGTCAACACCGTCCTCGACAATTGCATCGCGCAGCGCAAGAATATGCCTTCGCAGGTAATCAATATGATACGCATCGTGGACTTTGCCGTCTTCCAGCGCATCGAGTCCGCCCACACCGTTCTCGGCGATAAAGAGCGGAAGATGGTAACGATCGTGGTAGCCGGCAAGCGTCACGCGCAAACCCAGCGCATCGATCTGCCACTTCCAGGCAGTCTCTTTATCCTTGAGGTACGGATTGCGCAACGTCGGGAACACGTTGCCCTCCGCCTTCTCGGCGATCACCTGATCATCGGCGCACACCAAGCGCGAGCAATAGTACGAGAACGAGATGAAGTCGACCGTATGCTCTGCCAGATACTCCGTATCGCCCGGCTCAAAGGGCACGTGAACACCCTCTTTCTCGAGTGCACGCAGCTTCCAAGCAGGATAGGCGCCCGCAGCCATCACGTCTGTGTAGAAGTAGCGGCCGCGGTCCTCCTCATACGCAAGCCATACGTCCTCGGGCGCACAACGGTACGGATAGGTCGCACCGGCAGCGACCATGCAACCCACCTTGTTTGCGGGATCGATCTTGTGCAGAATCTCGACAGCGCGAGCGCTCGCCATAAACATATGGTGCGAGAACGCCGCGGTCACGGCTGCACGGTCACGCTCATCCTCGAGCGTGACACCCGCGTTGAGATAGGACAGCGCCACGCTGTTGATCTCGTTGAACGTAAGCCAATAACGCACGAGGCCCTGGTACGCGCGTCCGACGGTCTCGACGTAGTGCGCATACCGCTCGATCATCTCTCGGCTTTGCCAGCTACCATAGCGCTCGACCAGAGCCAACGGATAGTCGTAGTGCGACAGCGTCACAAGCGGCTCGATTCCATGCTCGCGCAGCGCCTCGAATACCTGACGGTAAAACTCCAAGCCCTCGCCGTTGGGCTCGGTCTCCATCCCTGTGGGAAAAATACGGCTCCAGCAAATTGAAAGACGCAGGCACTTAAAGCCCATCTCGGCAAAGAGCTCGACATCCTCGTGCCAATGATGGAAGAAGTCGTTGCCCCAGCGGCATGGATACAGCCTGTCCGGATCGTCCACGGGCTTTTGCCTGCCAAACATTACATCCCAGCGGTCGGAACCCTGTGGGATCAGGTCGGAGTGCGACATGCCGCGGCCGCCCTCGTTCCAGCCCCCTTCGGCCTGGTTGGCGGCGAGGGCACCACCCCACAAAAAGCCCTCGGGCATACCGGCGGCAGACGTTCTGTCAAAGTAACTCATGCTACTCAGCATCCTCGGCAGAAGCTGCCGCGGCGTTCTCCTGCTCCTGAGCCAGGAGCTGGTTATCGTAAACCTTAAAGAACGGGTACCATACAAAAGCCATGACCACGATCAAAAAGATCCTAAACACCCAGATGCGCGGGTCGAGGCACTGGACAAAGCCCTGAACGAAGATGGGGAACGTGCCGCTCACCAAGATGTAGAAGTTAGAGACAAGACCCAGTGAGACCGCACCCCAATACAGCAGGGCCGAGATCATGCCGCCTAGCACAAACGGAATCATGAGGATCGGGTTGAAGATGATGGGCGCGCCGAAGATCGCGGGCTCGGAGATACGGAAGAAGCTCGGCACGATCGATGCCCTGCCAAATGCCTTGAGCTGCTGCGACTTTGCCCTAAACGCGCAGAGCGCCACAAAAGAGAACGTATTACCCGTGCCGCCGATGAGGTTGATGGCCAACGACATGAGCGCCGGGTGGAACTCAAGCGGCTGCCCGGCAGCATAGAGCGAGGCGTTGGCGGCAAAGGCGGCAAGCGTGACCGGGGCGGTGATGGGCATTACGATCATGTTGCCGTGGACGCCAAAGCACCAAAACAGCAGCGTCATGAAGCAGATAAGCAGTGCGCCGGGCACAGAGTCAACTGCGACGGAAAGCGGGGCAGCGAGCAGCTTCTCGATAACCGAGGGGATGGACAGCGCGGGATCGATCATCTGGATCAGCAGGTTGCCGCCAAAGAAGATGAGGATGTTGGCGAGCATAGGTACGATGGCGCCAAAGGTTTCGGACAAAAACGGCGGCACGCCATCGGGCATCTTGATGGTGATGCCCTTGGTCTGGCAGAAGCGCGTGACCTCGACGGAGACCAAGGCAACGATGATGGCGGTAAACAGGCCCTGCGCACCCAGATAGGTGCAGGGGACCGCCTGGAGCACGGACTCGTCAGCAAGCTGGTAGTAGGACGACGGCGCCGCGGCGATCAGGAACATCACCAGCGAGGTCATGCCGGCGTTAAGCTTGGGCATCTTGTAGGTGCCCGCCAGGTTATAGGCGATTGCGAACGTCACGATCACCGACAGTATGCCCATCGTCATGTTGAAGGGAATGAGCAGCGTGAGCTTATTGGCCGTGGCAAAATCGAGCCAAGGGCCAAAGACGGACCAGAACCCGCCCTGCGCCACCAGGTCGGCCGTGACCGGCGGGTTGGCGAGGATCATAAAGACGGCAGATACCAAGATGAAGCTGATCGCGCTCATAAAGCCCTTTTGCATGGAGGCAAAGTGGCGCTCGGTGCCGCAGAAATTGGCGATAGGGGTCAGTTTTTCCTGAAGCAGGGTCATGAACTTCTCCATGGTTGCCTCCTAACCCAACAGCGACTGGGCGAGTGCCAGCACGTTGGCGGCGTTGCCCATGCCGTAGTCCTGTGCGGGGATGACCGCGGTCGGCTTACCGCTCCCCTGCTTGACGGTGTTGAGCTGGTAGGACACCTGCGGCCCCAAGAGCAGCACGTCATAATTGGCGCACGTCTCCTGATACTCGCCGATACCCACCGCATCGATATCGAGCTCGATGCCGTTTTGCTCCGCATATTTCTCGAGTTTCTTCATCAGAATGCTTGTAGACAGACCAGCTGCGCAAACAAGAAGGATCTTCATAAGGGATTCCCTTCGCATTGATTGGTTGGATAGTCACCGCACGCCGCTAGGCGTTCTTGGTTGCAGTGCGCTCATACAGGCAGATCAGCTCCTGCACGAGCTCCTGAGCAAGCATGGAGCACATGAGGTGGTCCTGAGCATGGACCAGCAACACATCCACCGACAGATGCTCGCCCGCTGCCTCAGTCGAAAGCAGCTGCGTTTGGATGTGGTGAGCCTTGATTCCCGCATCCTTTGACTGCTTCATGAGTTTGGCGGCGGCGTCAAAATCCCCCGCCTTTGCCTTTTCAAGGGCTTCGAAGGCAAGGCTGCGTGCCTCTCCCGCTGCAGCGACCAGCTGAAACGAAACCATCTCGGTTCCCTGATCGTCCATAACGGTCTCCTCTCCCGTGATGTTTGGTTTGTACTTGAATATTCGAAACGCCTATCTCCCGCCCGCAATCCTCGAGGTTTATTGCAGGTAGACTGACAGGGTCATCGACAAAAGAAGTCTTAAGCCGTATGCGCTTGCACAAGCGCCATCAGCTCATGCCAGGACCGGCGCTCGCGTAGGCGCTCGACCCCCTGGCGGTCCATAAAGATCTCGGCGAGCAGTGAGCTCAAGATCCGCGCCTCATCGCCGCCCGACCGGGCAAACGACACCATAAAGACGATATCGACCTCATGGCCGTATTCGTCCCAAAGAATGGGATGTTCGAGCAGGCCCACGGTAACAAAGGCCTCGGCGCTCAAGGGATGCATCCCATGGGGCATGGCTACCCCATTGCCAAACGAGGTGGCGCTCGCGCTCTCGCGCTCGGCGACCTCTTGGGCAAACTGGGCATCGACACGGCCGCTCTCGACGGCGCGCTCGGAGAGATATCGGAGAACGGCCTGCTTCGACGACGCCTCAACGCGGTTGAAGAACAGGGCACGGCTAAAGAAAGAGCTCACGGAGTCCGATTGCGCAGTGTCGTCGCTCAGCACCTTGCGGATAGCGTTGACATCGCTCGTCTCCAAGAAGAAATCGGCCTCGCGGACGGGCACGGGCAACTTGACGTTGAGCGGCACCGTTGTGAACACGTAGTCGATATGCGAAAAATCGAACGTTCCCACGCGGGCGACATCGCATGTCTCAATCGAATCGATATACATGCCAAACTGCTTGCGGTACTGGTGCTCGAGCATACGGGCGCTTCCCGCTCCCGAGGCGCACACGATCAGGATGCGTTTGCGACGCGGCTGGTCGGCTTGCTGCTCGAGGGCCAGGGCAAATGCCATGGCGATGTAGCCGAGCTCTTCATCAGAGGGCTGGCTGCCAAAATGACGCTCGAGTACCTGCGAGGTGCCAGCTGCCATCGAATAGGCCAACGGAAACCTCGTCTTGATATCGGACAGCATGGGGTTATCCATATGCATGTGATATTCAAGGCGATAGCCCAGAGGGCCGATATGCCGAGCAAGGTTCATGCGAAGTTCAAGATCGCCGCCAAAGTCAAACCTAAACTCATCGTTGACCGCACGTACCATCTCGGAAGCAATCTCCCACATCTCGTCCGAGATAACGGCAGAGCCCTTCTCGGGCACGCCCGTGCCCCTGCCGAGCAAATGGATTGCGATAAAGGCAACCTCTTCTCGGGGCATGCTCACGCCCAGGGCATCCTTGATGTTTGCGGCAATCTGGAAAGCCGCGGCGTATTCGCGCGTTCCCTCCAGTTTTTGAACGTCCGATTCTGCAGCTGGGACATAGCAGCCCTGCTCGATGCGGCCAAGAGCAATGTAAAGATGCATGATGAGATTGCGGGATGCCAGCGAGCTCACCGTGACGGGCGAGGCCGTCAGAGCATCGTCCACACATGCGGCGATGGCCCGCAGGCGCTCGGCGAGCTTTGCATCGTCGGTGTCGGGCAACACGGGCCTCACCAGCGAGGCCAGGCACAGGCGCCGCTGCGACTCCCCGCCCGCAACGCGGATTCCGTAGCGTGGGCGCTTTTCGAGCGTTAAGTCAAATTGGGCGAGTTTCTGCTCTACCAGACGCATGTCATTGGACAGAGTTCGCGCCGAAACGTAGAGTAAATCCGCATACTCCTCAATCGTCACCCACTGGGACCACATGAGGAGGTCGTTAAGAAGGAAGGACACACGGCCGTCGCGCGTATCAGGAATGCCCGGATGGGCCAGAGCCGCACCGTCTAGCAAGCGAGCAAGCTCATCTGCACGTGCAACATCGATACGATACTGCCCCTTGCTGCCAACGATGCGTGCAACCCCTGCAAGGTTGTCGTTTGCGCGATGGATATAGTTTCTCACGGCGCGCTCGCTTACCTCGAGACGCTTGGCAAGTACCGCGACAGCGACAGGCTGAGCGTCCTCGATCATATTTACAAGCTGCTTGACGCGAGCATCCATGTCCTCCTCCTTTCCCTGCGTCTAGTCTAACGCGGTAAAGAATGACACTCCACGTCGCGCTCGTTCCGCCAACTCGGAACAGGTTGCGGGGAGTCCAGCCGAACTTATAGGGAGCACGGAGAAAGGGCCCGAAAGCCATGTGCCGGTGTGAGATGCGCTTTCCGCAGTCATTGGGGACAGACTTAAATGAGTAGTCGTTGTGGACGTTCTTGTTTGACTAGTCGTTTAAGAACGTCCCCAATGACTAGGTGAATAGCAAAAGCCCCGCAGTCGGAGCGGACTGCGGGGCTCATGAAGAGAGGCTAGTTTGCGGGCACTTTGCCTGGCGCCCACCAGAGAGGCGACAGAGTAGAGACTACTCGTGGATGCGGGTACCGGAGAGGCCGGCCATGGTCTCGGCGGCCTTGTCCAGAGCGCCGATGATGCAGGTGCGGCCCTTGCGGGAACGGGCGAACTTGATGGCGGCGCGGACCTTGGGCTCCATGGAGCCCTTGCCGAACTGACCCTCGTCGGCCAGGCGCTCGGCCTCGTCGGCGGTGAGGTCCTCGAGCTCCTCCT
>WGSQ01000150.1 GCA_014871605.1 Collinsella sp.
CCCACGAGCGCCCTGCTGCACTCGTCAACCATGGTCAAAGCCGGCGTGTTTCTGATGGTCAAGCTCAGCCCGCTCTATGCCATCTATCCCGTGACCGGCTTTATGGTCACGAGCGTGGGTGCCATCACGTTTTTGCTCGCTGCCCTCATGGCCATCTCGCAGAGCAACGCCAAACGCGTGCTTGCGTACTCCACCATCTCCAACCTGGGCCTCATCAGCGCCTGCCTGGGTGTCGGCGCGCCCGAGGCCGTGTGGGCTGCTATCTTCCTGATTTTGTTCCACACGGTGGCAAAGTCGCTGCTGTTCTTGTGCGTGGGCACGGCCGAGCATCATATCGGCAGCCGCAATATCGAGGACATGGACGGTATGTTCAGCCGCATGCCGCATCTGACGCGTCTGATGATGCTGGGCATTATGGGCATGTTTGTGGCGCCGTTTGGCATGCTCGTGTCCAAGTGGGGCGCTCTGGTGGCGTTCGCGCAGACCGGCAACGTGCTCATGATCATGGTGCTTGCCTTTGGCTCGGCCGCGACCTTCTTCTTCTGGGGCAAGTGGCTTGCCAAGCTTTCGGGCGTCGACCCCACGGCTCAAAACGTTGAGGTCAATGTCCATAAGACCGAATGGATGGCCCTCAACACCATCGCCGCGCTGCTGATTCTGTGCTGCGTGGCGTTCCCGGTTATCTCGAGCGGTCTGGTGTCGCCTTACTTGGCCATGGTGTTTGGCCGCGTGCCGTACGTTATTGGCAAGGACGCCATGTACCTGATGGTGGTTATCGTGGCGTTTATCGCCGTGGTGCTGCTGACTTCATTCCGCGTGAGCAACAAACCGCATGTAAACGTATATCTTTCGGGTGTGGGAACCGACAAATATCGCCATTTCCGCGGCTCGATGGGACACGAGGTAAAGGCCGAAAAGCGCAATTGGTACTCGGAGGACGCCCTTGGCGAGAAGCGTATTGGCCCCGCGGGTAGCGTCGTGTGCTGCAGCATTATCTTGTTTGCGCTGCTGTGTTGCGCGTGGATTGGGCCCGAGCGACTTGCCATGAGTGCGCCCTCGGTGCTGCGCGGCAAGTATTTCGAAGGCTCGGGCGTCGTGGGCATATTTATTGGCACCGTGGCGTTTGCCCTGATTGCGCCGCTTGTGGGCGGCCTGATCGACGGCGTTGACCGCAAACTTTCGGCCCGCATGCAAGGCCGCGTGGGTCCGCGCCTGCTCCAGCCCTTCTACGACGTTGCCAAGCTGCTGCGCAAGGCTCCTGCCAGCGTAAACACCATGGACGATACCTACATGGCGTGCGCGCTCATCTTTACCGTGGTGGGCGGCGGCATCTTTGTGTCGGGTTCCAACACGATGTTGTGCGCCTTTATGGTGACGCTCGCCGCGATCTTTGTGGTGCTGGCGTCCGCCTCGACGCAAAGCCCGTTTGCCCAGGTCGGCGCCGACCGCGAGCTGCTGCAGGTTATGAGCTACGAGCCCGCCGTTCTGCTGATGAGCGTGGGCCTGTATCTTGCCACCGATAGCTTTGATTCCATCGCCGTGACGGGGCAGTCAGCCCCCATCATCGTGTACAGCGCACCCATTTTCCTCGCGCTGCTCGCGGTGCTTACCATCAAGCTGCGCAAGTCGCCGTTCGATCTTTCGTACTCGCATCACGCGCATCAGGAGATTGTCCAGGGCGTCGCCACCGAGATGAGCGGCGGCACGCTGGCCAAGATGACCCTCATGCACTGGTGCGAGACCGTGCTGTTTTTGATGTGGGTGGGCATGTTCTTTGTTTGGGACAACCCGGTGAGCTGGGTGGTCGCCCTGGTCGTGATGGCTGCGACGTATTTTGTCGAGGTGCTGATCGACAACACCTTCGCACGCAGCACCTGGCGCAGCTGCTTTAAGCTCGGATGGGGCGTGGCGCTGGTGTTTGGCCTGCTCAACCTTATGCCCATCCTCGTCGACGTGTTTATTTAGGAGGCGGCATCCATGGATCATAAAATGTCACGCTCGCCGTGGGTTATTCATTACGACGGCTCGAGCTGCAACGGATGCGATATCGAGGTGCTGGCCTCGCTCACGCCGTTGTTCGATGCGGAGCGCTTTGGCGTGGTCAACACCGGCAACCCCAAGCATGCGGACATCTTTTTGGTGACGGGGTCGGTCAATGCCCAGAACCTGCCCGTCGTGCGCCAGATCTACAACCAGATGCTCGAGCCCAAGTGCGTGGTGGCCTGCGGCATCTGCGCGTGTTCGGGCGGTGTATTCCGCGATGCCTACAACGTGATCGGCGGCGTGGACCGCGCAATCCCCGTGGACGTGTACGCGCCCGGATGCGCCATTCGCCCCGAGACCGTGATCGATGCCATCGTGGAGGCGTGCGGCATCCTGGACCAGAAGGAGGCCGTGATGCGCGCCGGCGGCGACCCGCTTACCGTAGGCGGTGCCGCTGCCTGGGACGGCGGCGTTGAGCTGGGCGAGGACGGGTTTGTGGCAGTTACGGGGGCTGGCGACACGCCCGCTGGGACGCCAGCCGCGCCCGTCGCTGCAAAGGAGGCCGAGTAATGCAAAAGGCTATCTATACCACCGTTGGGATCGACGAGCTCCTGTCGCATGTCCAGGCGCTCAAGGGCGTCGGCGCGCGCTTTGTGCAAATGCACGCCGAGCGCAACGTCGACGACGGCACGTATCGCTTGGTCTATACGTTTATCAACGTTCGCGCTGCTCAGGAGCAGATCGCCCAGGACGGCAGTTATGCGATTGAGAACCTGGTGGTTGAGGGAATTGATCGGTACCAGGAGATTCCGTCCGTCAGCTCGTACTATCCGGCGGTATTCCCGTTTGAAAACGAAGCGCACGATCTATTTGGTCTTGCCATCACCGACATGCAGATCGACTTTAAGGGCTTTTTCTACCAGGTTTCGACTGCCGAGCCCATGAGCGTTATCACGCCCGAGGTGAAGGCCTCGCGCGAGAAGGCCATGAAGGTCCGTGCCGCCGCCGAGGCCAAGGCGCGCAAGGCCGCTGCCGAGAAGGCTGCCGCGGCTGCGGCTGCTGCAGGGGAGAGCACTGCGAGCGCCGGCGATGCCGCGGGCGCCGCTGCTCAGCCCGCTGCGGCTGCCGGCTCCGATGCTCAGCATGATGAGGCTGCTGCGAAGGCCGCGCTCAAGGCCGCCGAGATGGAAGCAAAGCTCGCCGCCATGGATCCCGAGAAAGCGGCCAAGGTCCGTGCGGCGCTTGCCGCCAAGGCCGCCCGCGACAAGCAGAAAAAGGAGGCGTAAGGCCCATGGCACATCGCTCTGTTATTCCGTTTGGCCCGCAGCACCCGGTGCTGCCCGAGCCGCTTCATCTGGACCTGGTGATCGAGGACGACCGCGTCATCGAGGCAATTCCGCAGATCGGCTTTGTGCACCGCGGACTCGAGAAGCTCACCGAAAAGCGCGACATGCATCAGTTTGGCTACATCGCCGAGCGCATCTGCGGCATTTGCGCCGTGGGCCACAGCTGCGGCTATGCCAGCGCCTGCGAGCACATGCTCGACATCGAGGTGCCCGGTCGCGTGCAGTATATCCGCACCATCTTGCATGAGCTTTCGCGCATCCACTCGCATCTGCTGTGGCTGGGCCTGCTCGCCGATGCCTTTGGCTTTGAGGCGCTGTTCTACCGTTCATGGACGCTGCGCGAGCAGATTCTCAAGATCTTTGAGAGCACGTGCGGCGGTCGCGTGATCCTGTCGATTAACGAGATCGGCGGCCTTAAGCACGATATCGAGGATTCCGAGCTGGCGGGCATTGTCCAGACGCTCGATGCCATGCGTCCTGACTACGAGGCCCTGGTGCATACGTTTTTGGACGACAGCAGCTGCGGCGAGCGCCTGCATGGCGTGGGCGTGATTAGCAAGAAAGACGCGCTGGAGCTTTCGATGGTCGGTCCGTTTGGGCGCGCATCGGGCGTGGATTACGACGTGCGCATGTTTGACGACGGTGCCTATGCGGACTTGGCTGCGTTTGAGCCGATTGTTGCCACCGATGGCGACTGTTATGCCCGCTGCCAGGTGCGTTGTGCCGAGGTTACGCAGGCCATGGACATTATCAAGGAGCTTGTCGGCAAGATTCCGCACGACGGTATCGGCGGGCGTACCAAGCTCACGCCGGCCGACGGCGCGCGCGGCGAGGTTGTGATTGAACAGCCGCGCGGCGAGGCATATTACTATGTGCGCGGTAACGGCACCAAGAACCTGGACCGTTTCCGCGTGCGCACGCCGACGTCGCAGAACCTGGCGGGTCTGACGCATGCGCTGCAGGGCGTGCTCCTTGCCAACGTGCCCATGATTATCCTGACCATCGACCCCTGCATTAGCTGCACGGAAAGGTAGGCGCGGCATGAGTTTACTGACATTTGCCAAGACGGCCTTGGGCTCTATGGTCAAGCAGCCGGTAACGGTGTGCTATCCGCAGGAGAAGCTCGCGGCACCCGAGCGC
>WGSQ01000151.1 GCA_014871605.1 Collinsella sp.
CATCGACGACGGCATGGTCATCGTCAGCATCATCGGATGCGGCTTCGGCATCCTCCTGCATGGCCGCCTGCGCAAATGCCGCGGCATCGGCCGCCAGCTCCTCCTCGCTCATACGAGGCGCACGCTTCTTGGTCGGCATGCCGGCCGCCTTGGCATTGCGCTCCTCCTTGGCCGCCAGGATATCGCCCTCGCGCTCAAGGTAGGCGTCCCACTCGTTGTCGAGCAGGGCATTCACGGCGTCGCCTTCGACGGTCTCGCGCTCAAGCAGCACCTTGGCCATCAAATCGAGCTGGTCGCGACGGGCATCCAAAATCTCGACCGCACGACGATGGGCCTCACGCATAATGCGCTGGACCTCGATGTCGATGCGGCGCGCCGTCTCCTCGGAGTAATCCTGGTGATCGGCGTAGTCGCGGCCCAGGAATACCTGATGCTGCGCCTCACCAAACACCTGCGTTCCAAGCTCCTCGCTCATGCCCAGGCGCGTGACCATCTCGCGCGCCATCTTGGTCGCGCGCTCCAGATCGTTGCTCGCGCCCGACGTGATGTCGTCGCACATGAGTTCCTCGGCAACGCGACCGCCCAAGAACACGGCAAGCTCGTCGAGCATCTCGTTCTTGGTCTTGAGGAAGTGGTCCTCCTGCGGAAGCTGCAGCGTGTAGCCCAGCGCCTGGCCGCGGCTGACGATCGAGATCTTGTGAACCGGATCGGAGTGCTCCAGGATGTGACCCACCAGGGCATGGCCGCTCTCGTGGTAGGCGATCGTGGTGCGCTCGGCCTCGGTCATCACGCGACCCTTGCGCTGCGGACCGGCAATCACGCGCTCCATCGATTCCTCGACCTCGTCCATCGAGATCACGGAACGATGGCGGCGGGCAGCCAGCAGCGCAGACTCGTTGAGCAGATTTGCCAGATCGGCGCCGGTGAAGCCAACGGTCATCTGGGCGAGCTTCTCAAACTTCACGTCCTCGTCCATCGGCTTGTTCTCGGCATGCACGCGCAAGATCTGCTCGCGGCCCTTCACATCCGGACGGTCAACCGTAACCTGACGGTCAAAACGACCGGGGCGCAGCAACGCCGGATCCAGGATGTCAGGACGGTTGGTTGCAGCGATCAGGATGACCGACTCGCTCTCCTCAAAACCGTCCATCTCGACCAGCAGCTGGTTGAGCGTCTGCTCGCGCTCGTCGTGACCGCCGCCCAAGCCAGCTCCGCGCTGACGTCCCACAGCATCGATCTCATCGATGAAGATGATCGACGGAGCCTGGGACTTGGCCTCCTTAAAGAGGTCACGCACGCGGCTGGCGCCGACACCCACGAACATCTCGACAAAGTCGGAACCCGAGATGCTAAAGAACGGCACGCCCGCCTCGCCGGCTACAGCCTTGGCCAGCAGCGTTTTACCGGTGCCCGGAGGGCCCACCAGCAACACGCCGCGCGGAATCTTGGCGCCCAGCTTGCGATAGCGGTCCGGATCGCTCAAAAAGTCACGGATCTCCTCGAGTTCCTCGACTGCCTCGTCCACGCCGGCAGCGTCTTCAAACTTGACCTTGGGGCGCGTGGCCTCGTTGGTCTTGGCGTTGGTCTTGCCAAACTGCATGTTCCTGTTGTTGGCGCCCATCATCTGGCGCATAAAGTAGAACATGATGGCGATAAGGGCGATCGTCGGAAGCACACTCATCGCCAAGTCGCCCCAAAAATCGGGATCGTTGGTGTTGACGATGTACTTGGTATCGGGGTGCTCCGCCATGAGCTCGGCAAGCGAATCGGAACCGACATAGGTCGAGGAAAAGCTCTTGAGCTCGCTCGTGTCGCCCTTGTCCTTTTTCGTCTTCCAGTAATGACCCGTCACGCTTCCGTCTTGAACCGTATAGGTCAGATCTTCGACGCGATCCTGCTTGATGGCGCTGACCATCTCGCTCGTCGCGAGCTTAACGGTATTGCTGGAACTGGCAAAGCCGGAGCCCATGTTAAAGAAGGCGTAGCCCAGAAGCGCGCAAGCCAAAATAAAATACAGCCAGCCCGTACGCGTGGGCTTCTTGCCTCCGGGCATCCCCGGGATCTTTGGGTCCCGGGGAGTCTGGGAATTGTTATCGTTACGGTCGTCGGGCATCTTACGAATAAACCTCCGGTTTCAAAATGCCCAGATACGGAAGGTTGCGATAGCGCTCGGCATAGTCGAGGCCGTAGCCCACCACAAAGGCATCGGGGCAATGGGTTCCAACATACTTGGGCGTGATGGCCGAGACGCGGTCCTCAACGTCCTTCCACAGGAAGGCGGCGACCTCCAGAGAAGCGGGCTTGCGACTCTCGAGGTTCTTCATCAGATACTTGAGCGTCAGGCCCGAGTCCAGAATGTCCTCGACGATCAGCACGTCGCGACCGCGGATGTCGATATCTAGGTCCTTAATGATACGCACGATACCCGAGGACTTCACACCGTCGCCATAGCTCGAAACAGCCATGAAATCGATGTTGGTCGGCAGCTCGATCTTGCGCATCAGGTCGCCCATAAAGACCACGGCGCCGCGCAGGACCGCAATCAGCACCAGATCCTTACCCGCGTAGTCGCGAGTAATCTCCTCGCCCAGGCGAGAGACGATACCGTCGATATCCTCCTGCGTAAACAGAACCTTCTCGATATCCGGATGTTGAGAAGCCATGACAACCCTTTCTTGTGCTTATCGTCCACACACCGCCGTATGGACGCGAACTTCACATTCTAGCAGCGCACGGGGTAAATTTACCAGCCCGTGCGCCATCAGCGCGGGAATACCGTCAACGTCGCACAGAATAGCAGGCGTGGGACGCTATTCCGCATCGACCACGCGGAGCAGATATGCCACGCGCGTTGCGGCCGTGCACTTAAAACGCTCGTCCGCGCGAACTCCGGCGACCCACACCACGGCACCTCCCGGCGCCGTCCTCACCATGGGCACGCCGGCGCGCTCGGAAACGGGAATGCGAGCCTCGCCTAGCAAGTCGGATACTTTCTTGCTTCGACCACTCATCCCTAACGGGCACATCACGTCTCCCGGCACAGGGCTATCCACCCACAGGCGCGCCAATCGCGCCTCGGCGGGAATCTCCCCGCGCGAGCCGGCTAGCATCCGCTCGCCATCGCGGTCGGCGAACCCCAGGGCCGCCGCATCCACCAAGGCCGCAACCTCTCCGGCAGCAGCAAGCTCGCGGGCACGGTGCACGATATCGCGCCCCGGTTCCACAGCCATCGGCTCTGCTGTCAGCATACGCCCCGCCCCCAGCGGCAGACGACCGGGAACGGAGATCCAGTCGGCCACTAAGCCCTCGCGCGCCGCCGGGGCCTTGAACGCCAGCATGCCAAACTCCACACGGGCATCAATTCCCGCAGGAAGCGTTACCGAGCCCGAGCCCGCAGCGACACAGGAGAGCACGCGCTCCACGTGCCGCATCTCCGGTCGCGCGTCGGGATCGATGCGCTTAATCGCCAACCGCACGATACGCCGTGCAATCACAACCTCAGCGGCGGCAAGACGGCGCGCATCGAGCACCAGTGCGCCCGCCGCTTCCTTGCGCAGGCAGCTTCGAAACGACTGTGCCGAAAGCTGGGAAAGAAAGGCATCCTCATCGCCTAAGATCTCGCAGGCGGCGCCAATCGTCTTGCAGACGCTCGCGTTGCGCTGCACCACCACTGGCATTACTCGATGGCGCACGTAGTTTCGCAGATACGAGATATCCTCATTGCTCTCGTCTTCACGCCACGGCTGACCATGTACCTGTAGATAGCCCACGAGCTCGCCATGAGTTAGGTCGAGCAAGGGACGTACCACGATATTCCTCCGGCGAGGAATGCTCGATAGGCCAGCGGGCCCTGAACCCTTAATCGCGTTCATCAAAAACGTTTCCGCGCGATCCGAAGACGTGTGCGCGGTGCAGATACGAGCCGCCGTTCGCGGTGCCCCCGTCTGGGCGCAGAGCTCGCGAACATACCTCCGCGCCGCGGCATAGCGCACTTCGCGGGCCGCGGCCTCAATATTGCCCGACTCCCCATCAAAATAAGCGTGCTCCACGCACAGCGGTAAACCATATTTCGCGCAGAGCTCACGCACAAAGGCCTCGTCGCCATCGGACGCCTTGCCGCGCAGATGATGGTTTACATGCAGCACATGCAGGCGCTCGCGAGCAATGGGGGCAACACCGCGCCCGTCTTGGATATCCAGCTTTGATGTGCACGCCATAAGAAGCAGTGCCGTCGAGTCCGCGCCGCCTGATACCATGAGCACGACAGGAGCAGCCTGCTGCCTCGTTCGGGTCTCATCGACTGCCCCGGGCACGGCATGGTGTCCGTAATGCTGTGATACCGTAGGCATTTGCTTCCTCCTCTATTCGTCCGCACCCATTGTATCCTTTGGAATCTTATGTCTCGTCTGCACCTTCATATCCT